>NZ_BAAALD010000030.1:30859-78689 GCF_039528095.1 Kitasatospora arboriphila | reverse complement strand
CCGGCGCCTCGCCGCGCCGGCTGCCGCTGCCCGACGGCGAGCGGCCCGACCGGCTGGCGCCGCGCCGGGGCGGGGGCAGCGGGCGGGTCCGGGCCCGGCGGCGGGACCCGGGCGGCTCGGAGACCCGGGTCTCCGACGAGATCCCCCGCTTCACCCCCTACCGGGCCGAGGCCCCCCGGGCCCCCGGCCAGACCGGCGGCCGCCGCCGCTCCGGCGACGTCGGCATCGTCCAGCCCTACCTGCGGCGCGCCCGCGGCATCGAGTCGCCCGCGATCGTGCTGCGCGGCGGCGCGGGCCAGGAGCCCGGCGGCACCGAGCCGGGGCTGCTGGAGGTCTACCGCGAGGAGTTCGAGGGCAGCTGGGCCGACTCCCGCGCGGTGTCCTGACGGACCGCCGCCGCGGGTGGGCCGACCCGTCGGTGCGGCCGCCGGGGGCGGGTGGGACCTCCGGCTTTCGGCCGGGGGGCGTGCGCAGTTCGGAGTGGCGCCCGTGACGGCCCGGCTCACGCCTGGTGCCCACGGTGGCCCGCATCCGCATGGCGCAGTTCCCCGCGTCCCCGACGCCTGCTCCGCCCTGCCGGTGCAGCCGGTGCGGCCGGTCGGCGGATCGGGGGGATCGTCCGGGGTGCGGGCCGGGGTGGTGCACCGCAGCGTTGGACCGTGTGCGAAGCGGCCGTGACGGCCGGCTGCCACGATCCCCCCACGCAGTTCGACACCGGAGCCCCGATGACCGAGCCCACCGCTGCCGCCCCCGCCCGCCGCAGCTTCGTCAAGGCCACCCTCGCCGCCGTCGCCGCCGGACCGGTTCTCACCGGCGGGCCCGCCGCCGCTGCGGCAGCCGCGGCAGCGGTGGAACGGGACGCCGTCCCCTTCCACGGCCCGCACCAGGCCGGCGTCACCACGCCCGCCCAGCGCTTCGCCGCCTTCCTCGCCGCCGAGGTCACCGCCCCCGACCGGCCGGCCCTGGAGCAGCTGATGCGCTCGCTGACCGACCGCATCCGCTTCCTGACCGCCGGCGGCACCCCCGCACCGGCCGCGGCCGGCGAGCCGCCGTCCGACACCTGCCTGCTCGGCACGGACGTCCCCGCCGACGGACTGACCGTCACCGTCGGCGTCGGCGCCTCGCTCTTCGACGACCGGTTCGGCCTCGCGGCCGCCCGCCCGCTGCGCCTGACCCCGATGCCGGCCTTCCCCGGCGACGACCTCGGCCCGGAGCTGCACGGCGACCTGTCGCTGCAGGTCTGCGCCGACAACCGGGACACCGTGCTGCACGCCCTGCGCGACCTGACCCGGCACACCCGCGGCGCGCTGCGCCCGCTCTGGCGGATCGACGGGTTCCAGAACCCGGCCCGGCCGGACGGCGCGCAGCGCAACCTGCAGGGCTTCAAGGACGGCATCGCCAACCCTGACACCGGCTCGGACCGGGTGATGGACAGTCTGGTCTGGGTCGCCGCGGACGGCGGCGAACCGGCCTGGGCGGCGGGCGGCACCTACCAGGTGCTGCGGATCATCCGGATGCGGGTCGAACCCTGGGACGCCCTGCCGGTGGCCGACCAGGAGCGGATCGTCGGCCGGCACCGGGACAGCGGCGCGCCGCTCGGCGGCACCGCCGAGCAGGACGGCCCGGCGTACGGCAAGGACCCGTCCGGTGCGGTGATCGCCCTCGACGCGCACATCCGGCTCGCCAACCCGCGCACCGCCGCCACCGCCGACTCGCGGATCCTGCGCCGCGGCTACAACTACGACCGCGGCGTCGACGGGACCGGCGACCTCGACATGGGGCTGGTGTTCTGCTGCTACCAGCAGGACGTCGCCCGGCAGTTCGAGGCCGTGCAGCAGCGGCTGAACGGCGAGCCGCTGGCCGCCTTCCTCGCGCCCACCGGCGGCGGCTACTTCTTCGTGCTGCCCGGCGTGCCGGACGAGAGCGGCTGGCTCGGCAGCGGCCTGCTCGGCACCGCCTGACGCACCGCCCGACCCGTCCGCCGGAGCGCCGCCGCGCCGCGTCGCCGCACCCCTCGACGGCCCCGCCGGGCGACCCGACCGGCGGGGCTGTCACTGGTGCGGGCGATGATGGTCCCCGTCACGGCAGGAGCGACGGAAGGAGCGCCGGATGACGACCCGGAGGGGGACGCCGACCGCACCCGCCCACCACGGCCACCGCACGGCCGGGGGCCCGCGATGAGCTGGCTGGCCGCCGGCCTGCTGGCCTTCGACCTGGAGACCACCGGCACCGACATCGAGAACGACCGGATCGTCACCGCGGCCCTCGTCCGGCTGGAGCCGGACGGCACCGTCTCGCGGGAGCAGCACTGGCTGGTCGACCCGGGCATACCGATCCCGGCCCAGGCCACCGCGATCCACGGCATCGGCACCGCGCAGGCGCGGGAACGCGGGGTGGCCGCGGCCGGCGCCGTCGAGGAGATCACCCGGGCCATAGCGGAGGCCCTCGGCTCCGGCACCCCGCTGGTCATCATGAACGCGCGCTACGACCTGTCGCTGCTCGACCGCGAGTGCCGCCGACACGGCGTCAGCCCGCTCTCGGCGCGGCTCGGCGGCACGCCCGCGCCGGTCATCGACCCGCTGGTGCTCGACAAGCACGCCGACCGCTACCGCCGCGGCAAGCGCAACCTGCAGGCGCTCTGCGAGCACTACGGGGTGGTGCTGGACGGCGCGCACCAGGCCGGGGCCGACGCGGTGGCCGCGGCCCGGGTGGCCCGCCGGCTCGGCGAGGCCTTCCCCGCGGTCGGCGGCGTCACGCCGGCCGATCTGCACGCGCTCCAGGTGCGGGCCGCCGCGGAGCAGGCCGCCTCGTTCCAGCAGTACCTGCGCCGCACCTCGGACCCGCAGGCCAGGATCGAGCCGGCCTGGCCCGTGGTGCCCTGGCCCGCCGCGGCCGCCGCGGCCTGACGGCGGCGGGCTCGCCGCGGCCCGGTCCGCCCGTCCCGGCCCCGGATCAGCCGCCGGCCGGGAAGTCGAAGGTGTAACCCTGCGCGACCAGCCAGGGCAGGAGCTGGCGCAGCGCCTCGATCGTCTGGCTGCGGTCGCCGCCGCCGTCGTGCATCAGCACCACCCCGCCGGGGCGCAGGTGCTGCTGGACGTTGGCGACGATCGCGGGGACACCGGGCCTGGCCCAGTCCCGCGGGTCGACCGACCAGCCGAGCGAGCGCATGCCGTGGTCGGCCGCGATCTGCTCGTTCTCGGCGGCGAAGTCGCCGCCGGGGGCCCGGAACCACGGCACCTCGGCGCCCGGACCGGCGGCCCGCAGGATGGTCTGCTTGGCGTCGGCGATCTCGTGCACCTGCTGGTCGTGGCTGCGGCTGTGCAGCGGCTGCGGGTGGTCGACGGTGTGGTCGCACAGCCGGTGCCCCCCGGCGAGGACCAGACGCACGGCCGCCGGGTCGCGGTCGACCTCGTTGCCGACCATGCAGAAGGTCGCCTTGGCGTGGTACTGCGCCAGCAGGTCGAGGATCGGGCGGGTGGCCGGGCCCGGGCCGTCGTCGAAGGTGAGCGCCACGGTGCGGCCGCCGCTCGCGGTGGACCGCAGCACCTGGTGGCTGCGGGTCGGGTCGCTGCCCGGGGTGTGCCAGGACGGGCTCGCGGAGGCGCTCGGCGCGGAGGGGGCCGCACTGCCGCTGCCGGGCGCGGCGGTGGTCGGCGCCGCGGTGGTGGCCGGGGCGCTCGCCGAGGGCGGTGCGGAGCGCTGCGCCGGGACGGTCGGGGTGGGGCTCGCGGCGGACGGCGAGCCGCTGGTGGCGGCGGTGTCGCGCGGGGTGACGGCGGCGGCCGTGGTGCGGGCGCCGTCGGCGCTCGCGTTGCGGGTGTGGGCATGGGTGGCCGAACCGCAGGCGGCGATCACGGTCGGGGCGAGCAGCGCGGCGAGGCCGAGGCCGAGGGTGCGACGGGATCGGGGGCGGGGAATCCGCATGGTGACGACTCCTGACGTCGTACCGGCCACCCCGGGTGGGGGCGTGTGCCGGGGACGACGTCAGGCGCGGACCGCCGGTTCCGTCGTCGTGTACGAACGGACCCGGTTGTCGGGTCTCAGAACGGATACCAGCGTACGGAGGCCTGCCCGTTGCGCAAGGAGTCCACCCGGCGGCGGAACTCGGCCGCCGCGGCGGGGTTGCCGGGGACGTGCTGGGCGACCCAGGCGGCGCTCGCCGTCTCCCGTGCACCGCGCAGCACCGCGAAGCCGTCCCAGTCCCGGGCGTCCCAGCCGTAGGCCGCGGTGAAGGCCCGGTACTCCTCCTCCGGCACCCCGTACCGGTCCTGACTGAGCGCCAGGACGACGAGGTCGTGCTCGCGCAGGTCGTGGCCGGCGTTCTCCAGGTCGAGCAGGACGGGCCCGTCGGGGCCGACGTGGACGTTGCGGGGGAGGGCGTCGCCGTGCACCGGGCCGGGGGTGAGGTGGGGGGTGAGCGCGGCCACGGCCGTGACGAAGCTCTCCTTCCGGGCACGCAGGAAGGCGGTGTCGGCCGGGTCGACGTGACCGGCCGCGGCGGCGAGCCATCCGTCGACCGGGGCGAGCAGGTCGCGGGGGCCGAGCAGGAGGCCCTCGGGGGCGGGCAGCGCGTGCAGCGCGCGCAGCAGCGGCGCGAGGTCGGCCGTCCGCGCCGGGCGGACGGGGGCGGGCAGTCGGTGCCAGAAGGTCACCGGGTGTCCGCCGGCGGTCACGGGCTCGGGGTGCCGGGGCCGGACGACCGGGATGCCGGCGGCGTCCAGCCAGGCGGCGACGGCCAGTTCGCGGGCGGCCCGGGGGAGCAGCGCGGGGCTGCGGCCGACCTTGGCGACGAGCGCGGGGGAGCCGAGGTCGAACACGGCGTTCTCACCGAGCGCGAGCAGCCGGGCGCCGTCCGGTGCGGGCAGTCCGGCGGTGCGGCAGGCGCCGGCCAGCAGGGTGCGGGCGCGGGCTTCGTCGAAGGCGGTCACGGCGGGCTCCTCGGTGCGGTCCGGACCATCCTGGCGCACGGCGGCCGGGCCCCGCGTGCTGCGGGGCCCGGCCGTGGGGCGGTCGATCGTGCGGGGGTCAGACCCGGGCGCCGCCGGCGGACTGGCCGTCCGGCAGGTGCAGGCCGGCCGGGGCGGGAGCGGCCGGGGTGACCGGCGGGAAGGACTCTCCGTGCGAGAGGTTCGGCAGCCAGTTCAGCCAGCGCGGCAGGTACCAGTTGCGCTCGCCGAGCAGGCTCATCACTGCGGGCAGCAGCACCGCGCGGATCACGGTGGCGTCGATCAGCACCGCGACGGCGAGGCCGGCGCCCATCTGCTTCATCGACTGCATGGACAGCGTGCCGAAGACCGCGAACACCCCGACCATGATCACTGCGGCGCTGGTGACCACACCGGCGGTGGAGCGGATGCCGTAGGAGACGGCGGCCCGGGTGGCCAGGCCCCGGTCGTGCGCCTCCTTGATCCGGGAGACCACGAACACGTGGTAGTCCATGCTCAGGCCGAACAGGATCACGAACAGGAACAGCGGCACCCAGGACTCCACCGCGCCGACCCCGGCGGTGCCGAACAGCGAGGCGCCGACGCCGTGCTGGAAGACCAGGGCGAGCACGCCGTACGCGGCACCGACCGAGAGCAGGTTGAGCACCACCGCGGTGAGCGCGATGCCGAGCGAGCGGAACGAGCAGAGCATCAGCAGGAAGGCGAAGGCGACGACGAAGCCGAAGACCGGGAGCATCGAGCGGGACATCTGCTCGTTGAAGTCGTGCGAGCCCGCGGTGCTGCCCGTGACCGGGGCCTCGGTTCCGGGCACTTTGAGCACCGTGTTCGCCACCACGTCGCCCCGCAGCGCCTCCAGGGCCTCGGTGCTGGCGGTGTCGTTGCCGGTGCCGACGAGCGGGATGTCGACCAGGGCGACGTTCTGCGCGCCGTGCACCGTCACCTGGATCGGCTCGTGCATCTTGCCGGTGGCCAGCGCCCGGGTCCTGAGGTCGGCGAGGGCCTGCTTCATCTCGGGGGAGTCGACGGCGCGGGCCTTGACGACGACCGTGGCGGGGGCGGGGCTGCCGGGGAAGGCCTTCTCGATCCGCTGCGAGGTGGCGACCAGGGCGTTGCCCTTGGGCAGCTGCTGCTGGAAGGTCAGGTTGGCGGTGTGCATGGTGAGCAGCGGCGCGGCGAGGCCGAGCAGCAGGCCGCCGGCGAGGACGGTGGCGGCGAGCGGCCGGTTCAGCACCGGGGTGAGCAGGGCGTTCCAGACCCGCCCGCCGGTGGCGGCGTCGCTGCGGCGGAGCTTGTGCAGCAGCGGGAGGCGGCCCTTGTCGACCCGGTCGCCGAGCATCGACAGCAGCGCGGGCAGCACGGTGAGCGAGCCGAGCACGGCGGTGATCACCACGAGGATGGTGGCGAAGGACATCGCCTGGAAGTCGGCGATGCCGGTGAGGAAGAGGCCGGCCATGGCGACGACCACGGTCACGCCGGAGACCAGCACGGCCCGGCCGGAGGTGGCGGCGGCGACCTGGAGCGCGGTGGCGGCGTCGCGTCCGGCGGCCCGCTCCTCGCGCTCGCGGCGCAGGTAGAACAGGCAGTAGTCGACGCCGACGGCGAGGCCGACGAGCAGCATCACCGAGCTGGCGTCGTCGCTGGTGTGCAGCAGGCCGCTGGAGAGGGCGACCAGGCCGCCGGCGGCGATGAAGGCGGTGAGCGCGAGGACGACCGGCAGCACGGCGGCGACCAGGGCGCCGAAGGCGATCAACAGGATGCCCAGCGCCAGCGGGACGGCCGTCCACTCGGCGCGCTGGAAGTCGTTCGAGAACTGCTCCTGGAACCACTTGCCGGAGCTGGCCTCGCCGAACTCCTCGACGGTGAGGTCCTTGTGCTTCGCCTGCACCCCGGCGACCGCGTCGAGCACGGCCGGCACGTTCTCGACGGCCTTCTCGCGGTCCTCCCCGGCCACGGTGAACTGCAGCAGCGCGGAGTGCCGGTCGGCCGAGACGGCGCCGGTGTCGTACGGGCTGCGCAGGTCGGCGGCCTTGCCGGTGGCCCGCACCGCGGCGGCGGCCTCGTCGACGACGGCGCGGAAGGCCGGGTCGTCGGCGGTCAGCGCGGCGCTCTGGACGAGCACGGTCTCGCCGGCCGGGGTCTTGATGCCGGCCTCGTCGAGGATCTTCGCGGCGCGGGCGACCTCGCCCGGCATCATCTCGGAGTCGGTGACCTTGGTGCTGCCGTGGAGGCCGCCGAGGAAGGCGGCCAGGACGACGAACAGGAGCCAGCCGAACACCGCCGTCTTGCGGTGTCTGGCGCTCCACGCGCCCATGGCGGCGGCGAGGCCGAGCTTGGGTGTCACGGGTCCCCCAGGGAGAGCGGCGGGTGCGGTCCGCCGGAGCTTGGTGCCGGTGTTCCCGGCTGCTGGAACGACCCTAGGAAGCGGGGAGTTGACGGAGTATCCGGCTGGCGGGTGAGTCGACCCTGGGCCTGCCCGGAGGGCCGGGGTGGGGTTTTCCCCACCCCGCGCTCCTCCTCGGGGTCGGTCTTCGGCTCCACCCTGAGGGGGAGGCGGATCCGCCCGGAGCAGGAGGTGCACGGCGCGGGCGCAGGTCAGGATGGTCCGAGGAGGCAGCCGGTACCCCCTAGGGGTGCCCGCCGGGGGCGGGGTTACCTGCCGACCGGCTAGTGGCATCGCATAGGATGCCTCCACACGTACTTGCCTGCCGACCGGCTAGGGATTCCTCCCGGGCCGGTCCTGCCGTTGCCCGGTTTCCGTCCCCCGAGGGCTGCGGTGAACCATGCCCAGGAGGCATCACGAGCATGTTCCACCGAATCGGAGACTTCGTCGTCAGGCGGGCCTGGTGGGTGATCGGAGCGTGGCTGATCGCGGCCGTCGCGATCATCTCCACCGCTCCGACGATCACCGCGCAGACCGACGAGAGCGCCTTCCTCCCGAAGCACTACGAGTCGATCCAGGCCGCCGAGCTGCAGGCGAAGGCCTTCCCGGCGAACTTCTCGCCGGGCGCCTACGCGCTGTTCGAGCGCACCGACGGCGGCAAGCTGACCGAGGCCGACAAGGCCACCGCCGAGAAGGTCGCCAAGGGCCTCGCCGACAAGCACATCGAGTCCGTCGAGACCGTCCTGCCGGTCGGCAAGACCTACGCCCCGGACGGCACCTTCGGCATGTCGATGATCGCCATCGACAAGAAGGTCATGCAGAAGCCCGAGGCCGCGGACGCCGCCAAGGCGCTGCGCGAGGCGGGCACCGAGCTGACCGCCGGCACCCCGGTCAAGATGCTGCTCGGCGGCCCGGCCGCGAGCATCCTCGACCAGCAGGACTCGTCCAAGCTGGCCGAGGCGCTGATCGGCATCGGCACCGTGGTGATCATCCTGCTCACGCTCTGGCTGATCTTCCGCAGCCCGATCGTGGCGCTGCTGCCGATCGTGTCGATCTTCGTCTACTCGATGGTCGCCAACGGCCTGATCGCCGACGCGAGCAAGGTCTTCGGACTGAAGGCGGACAACTCGATGTCCGCCATCCTCATCGTGGTGCTCTTCGGCGTCGGCACCGACTACTTCCTGTTCCTGATGTTCCGCTACCGCGAGCGGCTGCGGGCCGGGGACGACCGCAAGGAGGCCGTGGTCAACGCGGTCGGCCGGGTCGGCGAGGCGATCGCCTCCGCCGCGGGCGCCGTCGTGGCCGCCTTCGCCGTCCTGGTCCTCTCCAGCCTCGGCATGTTCACCGCGCTCGGCCCGTCCCTGGCCATCGCCGTGGCGGTCACCGCCTTCGCCTCGATCACCCTCGTCCCGGCCGTGCTCTCGGTCCTCCCCGAGCGGGTGCTCTTCCGCCGGGTCGTCGAGTGGCTCCGCTGGGACGGCCGGCAGCTGGCCTGGCTGGCCCGCCTCGCCCGCGGCCCGCGCCCGACCGGCGACTTCCCCGCGCACTGGATGCGCCAGGCCAAGGGCACCCGCTTCGCCGCGCTCGGCAGCGGCGTGCAGCGCCGTCCGGCCCTCGCCGCCCTGGCCTCCGGCCTGGTGCTGGTCGCCCTGACCGTCGCCGCCCTCGGCTACAAGGGCACCTTCGACCTGGCCAGCGGCTCGATGCCGAAGACCAAGGAGTCGATGGTCGTCCAGGACCGGATGATGAAGGCCTTCTCGGCCGGCGCCGCCGACCCGAGCCACGTCTACCTGACCGCCACCGGCGGGGCCAAGCTGGACACCGCGGGCCTCGACACCTACCGCGCCGCGCTCGCCAGGACCCCGGGCGTCGCCGCGGTGCCCGCCGAGCGCACCCAGCTCAGCAAGGACGGGCTCACCGCCGACATCACGGTGATCCTCAAGGACGCGCCCGCGACCAACAAGGCCATCGACACCATGGGCGGCCTGCGCGACACCGCGCACGGCTCCGCCCCGAGCGGCACCAAGGCCCTGGTCGGCGGTCAGACGTCGATCTTCAAGGACATCAACACCGCGATGGTCCACGACTACACGCTGGTGTTCCCGCTGGCGGCGCTGCTCATCCTGGTCATCCTGGCCCTGCAGCTGCGCAGCGTGGTCGCGCCCTGGTACCTGATGGCCTCGGTCGGCCTCGGCTTCGGCGCCACCCTCGGCGCCACCTCGCTGATCTTCCAGAAGATCGGCGGCGAGCCGGGCCTGATGTTCATGCTGCCGATCTTCATCTACCTGTTCGTGGTCGCGATCGGCACCGACTACAACATCCTGATGATCGCCCGCCTCCGCGAGGAGGTGAAGGAGGGCCGCAGCCCCCGCGAGGCCGCCGGCCAGGCGGTCAAGCACGCCGGCCCGACCGTCGCCGCCGCGGGCTTCATCCTGGCGGCCACCTTCGGCACCATGCTGCTGGCCGGGAACTCGCTCTTCAGCCAGATGGGCTTCTCGATCGCCTTCGGCATCATCATCTCGGCCTTCGTGATGGCGATGTTCTTCACCCCGGCGATCACCGCGCTGCTGGGCCGCGCGGCCTGGTGGCCCGGCCACCAGGACGCCGCCGACCGGGACGGCCCCACCGTCCCCGAGGCGGAGCCGCAGCCGGCCGGCCGGATCTGACCGCACGGTCCGCACGGACCCGCGGGCGGGGCACACGATCGGCTGTGTGTGCCCCGCCCGCGGGCCGTTCAATCCCGGGGAGCCCGAGGTGTGACGAGGAGAACTCTCCCGATCATTGAAGGCGCCACCGTGCTACAGTCGAGGCAGTTGCAGTTTTGGTCCCATGAACGTGCGTGTGCGCCTGCTGGTTCCAACCGCCAGGCGCATTTGTTTTTATCCGGTGTTTTGTCTCCGGACGGGGATCGCGGCTACTCGGGGTCTGCGAGGTGCAGGCCCCTGATGCCCCAGAATGAGGAGACGGTTATGGCTACCGGCACCGTGAAGTGGTTCAACAGCGAAAAGGGCTACGGCTTCATCGAGCAGGACGGCGGCGGCGCCGACGTCTTCGCCCACTACTCGAACATCAACGCCCAGGGCTTCCGTGAGCTCATCGAGGGCCAGAAGGTCGAGTTCGACGTCACCCAGGGCCAGAAGGGCCCCCAGGCGGAGAACATCCGCCCCCTCTGAGTCCGGCCCAGCCCGACTCACGCTTGACGAGTGAGGGTCCGCACCTGCGGGTGCGGGCCCTCGCCCATTGCCGCCGAACGGCCGGGGCGGCCCCGCGCGCACTCCTGACGGCCGACCCACAAGGTCCGGGCGCACGGCACCGCCGTGCCCGCCGGCCGATCAGGACGGAGCAGCATGACCGATCAGGCACGCCCGCAGCGCGGCACCTCCCGCCGGGCCCCGGGCACCGGACGCCCCCAGCGCGGTGGCGCCCCCCGCGGCGGCGCCGAGCGCCGCGTCCAGCGCGCACCACGCGCCGCACGCCCCGCGGAGAGCCAGGACTTCACCGTCGTCGAGGGCACCCCGGCCCGCCCGCCGGCGGCCACCTTCGCCGAACTCGAGATGCCGAAGGCGCTGCTCACCGCGCTGGAGCGGCAGGGCGTCACCGAGCCCTTCCCGATCCAGTCCGCGACCCTGCCGGATTCGCTGGCCGGCCGCGACGTGCTCGGCCGCGGCCGCACCGGCTCGGGCAAGACCCTCGCCTTCGGCCTGCCGCTGCTCGCCCGCACGGCCGGCAAGCGGGCCGCCGCCCGGCGCCCGCTCGCCCTCGTCCTGGTGCCCACCCGTGAGCTGGCCCAGCAGGTCACCGAGGCGCTCAGCCCCTACGCGCAGGCGCTGCAGCTGCGGATCGCCACCGTCGTCGGCGGCATGCCGATCGGCCGGCAGGCCAACCAGGTGCGCCGCGGCGTCGAGGTGCTGGTCGCCACCCCCGGCCGGCTCGACGACCTGATCAACCGGCAGGACGTGGCCCTCGGCGACGTCGCCGTGACCGTCCTCGACGAGGCCGACCAGATGGCCGACATGGGCTTCCTGCCCCAGGTCAGCAAGCTGCTGGAGCAGGTCGCCGAGGGCGGCCAGCGGATGCTGTTCTCCGCCACCCTCGACCGCAACATCGACCGGCTCGTCCGCCGCTTCCTCGACGACCCGGTCACCCACTCCGTCGACCCGTCGGCCGGTGCGGTCAGCACCATGGACCACCACGTCCTCCAGCTCGACCCCTCCGACAAGGCCTCCACCACCGCGCACATCGCCTCCCGCGAGGGCCGGCTGATCATGTTCGTGCACACCAAGCACGGCGCCGACCGGCTCGCCAAGCAGCTGCTGGCCAGCGGCGTGCGGGCCGCGGCCCTGCACGGCGGCAAGTCCCAGCCGCAGCGCAACCGGGTGCTCGACCAGTTCCGCGACGGCCGGGTCACCGCGCTGATCGCCACCAACGTCGCCGCCCGCGGCATCCACATCGACGGCCTCGACCTGGTCGTCAACGTCGACCCGCCGATCGACCACAAGGACTACCTGCACCGCGGCGGCCGCACCGCCCGTGCCGGCGAGTCCGGCACCGTCGTCACCCTCGTCCTGCCCGAGCAGCGCCGCGAGGTCAACCGGCTGATGGGCACCGCCGGGATCCGTCCCACCGTCACCAAGGTCCGCCCGGACGACGCCGAGCTGCGCCGCATCACCGGCGCCCGCACCCCCAGCGGCGTGCCGGTCAGCATCGTGGTGGCCGAGCCGGCCGCCCCCGCCGCGTCCGCCGAGCAGACCGGCGACAAGCCCGCCGGCGCCCGCTCCGGTGCACCGCGCCGCCGCCCCGGCAAGCGTTCCGCGCTGCCCAAGGACGTCGACGCCAACGGCAACGCCCGCCAGCCCCGCCCCAAGCAGCGCATCGGCGGCGGCAGCGGCAGCGGCAGCGCGGGCAGGCGCACCGCGGCCGGGTTCATCGGCCGGTCCTCCGGCCGCGCCAAGCCCGGCTCGGGCTCGCGCAGCGGTTCCAACTACGGCACCGGCCGCCAGCGCCGCGACGTCGGCTGATCCACCGACCACGAAGGGGCGCCACCCGCCACGGGTGGCGCCCCTTCGGCTTTTCCGGATCCGCCGGATCGCCGACGAACCCTCACATCACCCTCCGGACCTCCTGCGAACAGGTGTGTTAGCTTCTTTGTCCGTTCATGGGCTTTCCATGACCTGGATTAGAGGTTCCGTCAATTCGGCGCCGTACCGGGCGCACTGCACGGGGGAGGACACATCGTGTCAGGGGAGTACCGCGTCGATCCGGAGGCACTGCGGCGATTCGCCCGCACCTCCGCCGACCGTTCGGAGAGACTGCGCGCCATCCGCGCCGAACTCGGCGCCCACCGGCTGGCGCCCGACGCCTTCGGCAAGCTGCCCGAGGCCGAGCAGACCGGCCGCGACTACGCCGAGCGTGCCGACGCCGCCGTCGAGAACCTCACCTCGGCCGCCGACACCATGGCCCGGATCGACGAGCACGCCCAGGGCGTCGCCCGCTCCTACGAGCAGGCCGAGGCCGAGACCGCGGAGTCCCTCAACGCCATCGCCAGGGGGCTGTGATGACCGGTCCCGTGTCCGGCGCC
Source organism: Kitasatospora arboriphila (assembly GCF_039528095.1). Taxonomy (NCBI): domain Bacteria; kingdom Bacillati; phylum Actinomycetota; class Actinomycetes; order Kitasatosporales; family Streptomycetaceae; genus Kitasatospora; species Kitasatospora arboriphila. The sequence goes on along the minus strand of NZ_BAAALD010000030.1, from coordinate 65,785 downwards.
GTCGACGCCTACACCAAGATCAACCAGTGGATGAGCCCGCTGGGCAGCGTGATCGACGAGATCATGCGCCCCATCGTCGAACCGCTCGCCGAACCGCTGGAGTTCGTCACCGGCGACCCCGAGGGCCTGGAGGCCGCCGCCCGGCTCTGGCGCAGCCAGGCCACCGAACTGCGCGAGGTCGTCGCCGACCAGCGCCGCGACCGCGCCGCCCTCGCCCACGACTGGCAGGGCGAGGCCGCCGAGGCGTTCCTCCGGGAACTCGCCGAGTACGAGACGGCCCTGGAGGCCGAGGCGGACGACATGGACGCCACCGCCGAACTCCTCGACGAGGCCGCCGCCGAGAGCCGGATGGCCCAGGACCTCGTCGAGACGGTCATCCGCGAACTCATCGAGTGGGCGATCATCACCCTCGCCGCCTCGCTCGCCTTCAGCGTCGTGACGGCCGGCATCTCGCTCGCCGCGGAGGCCGCCGCGGCCGCCGCCGAGGGCACCATCGCCAGCGCCCGGATCGCCAACCTGGTCGCCAAGCTGGCCCGAGCCCTCAAGAAGATCGAGGAAGCGATGAAGGCCCTCAAGGCGGTCTCCAAGCGCCCCCACCTCAACCCCAAGAAGCCCTGGACCTGGAACCGGCCGATCGACGTCCCGGCCTACCTCGCCAAGAAGGGCACCAAGATGATCGGCAAGGCCGCGCTGCACGGCATCGGCCTCACCGGCGACCCGGTCGGCCAGACCGTCCAGCAGGCCGTCCAGTCCGGCGCCGGCATCGTCGCCGACGAGATCGACGACCGGATCGCCGGCAACCCCCACCCCTCCACCGCCGCCCGCGAACACGCCGGCATCGCCCAGCCCCGCCAGGAGCCGGAGCTCAGCCCGGAAGAACGCAAGGCCCGCTTCGACGCAGCCTTCGGCTGACCGGGAGGACACCGTGCTCAACCGCGACCGCGACATCGTCACGCCCTTCCTGCACCCCGGCGAACAGCTCCTCGGCGCCGCCTCGATCAGCCTCGCCCCCGGCATCCCGCACCCGCCGGCCGGACTCCTCCCGCCCCGGCGGCCCAGCGAACTGGAGCAGAAGCTCGGCAAGCCGTTCAACGTGCTGCGCCGCGCCTACGCCGTCGTCAACCCGGTCTCCGCCGCCGTCGGCGCGGTCGAGGACAAGGCCATGGACGCCGTACCGGACTCGGTCTGGCACGGCGAGGGCATGGGCGGCGGCTGGCACGGCGAGGCCGGCCGGTTCGTGCTGCGCATGCACGAGGAGAACAACGGCGGCGGCACCTTCGCCGTCACCGACCGGCGCCACCTCGTGGTCGTCGACGGCTCCAAGCCGTGGCAGCTCAAGGAGCAGTACGCCCTGCACTGGGAGGCGCCCCGGCAGGCCGTGGCACTGCACCGCAACCCCACCGGCGTCCTCCAGCGCGGCCGGATCGACCTGCACTTCGCCGACCGGTCCTGGGCGGGCATCACCACCCCGATGCCCGCCACCGCCGACGAACTCGCCGCCGCTGCCCGCCTGGGCTGACGGCCGGTCAGACGGCTGCCGCCGACGAGGGGACCGGAACGAGCCGCCGCAGGCGCTCCCGGGTCTCCTCGTCGCGCGGCGCGGCCACCACCAGCTGCAGGCCGCCCGGTGCGCGCAGCACCACCTGGTCCAGCCGCAGCACGCCCACGGCCTCGTGCCGGACCTCCTTCTCGCAGCCGGTCTTCTCGCTCACCCGGTGCTCGTCCAGCCAGCGGTCCGCCTCCGGGAACGACGCCCGCAGCCGCCCGATCACCTCCGTGAGGCGCCGCGACGCCGGCGAACCCGACCCGCCCCGCTCCCCGTACGCCGCCCGCAGCTCCGCCAGCGTGCGGCGGGCGTGCTGCTCCCAGTCCACCGTGCGGCGGCGGATCCGGTCGTCCGCGAACACCGTCCAGGCCAGGTTGCGGTCCTCGGGCGGCATCCCGGAGAAGCCGAACATCGCGTCGGCCGCGGCGTTCCACGCCCGGATGTCCCAGTCCGCGTCCATCAGGAACGCCGGCGCCGGATCCTGCGCGTCCACCAGCCGCAGCAACGCCTCCGGCACGTCCGCACCGCCCGCCCCGCGTGCGTCCACGGGGTGCGGCCCCGCGCCCGCCAGCCGGAACAGGTACGCCGTCTCCGCCGCGTCCAGCCGCAGCGTCCGGGCCAGACTCGCCAGCACCTCCGGCGAGGGATTGATGTCCCGGCCCTGCTCCAGCCACGTGTACCAGGTCACCCCCACCCCGGCGAGCAGCGCCAGCTCCTCCCGCCGCAGCCCCGGCGTCCGGCGGCGCACCCCCGGTGCGATGCCCACGTCCGCCGGCGTCAGCGACGCCCTGCGGGTCCGCAGGAAGTTCGACAGCGCCTGCCGGCGCACGTCCCCCTCGGCCATGGATCCTCCCCCTGACTCCTGGTAGCCCGACTACCAGTATCGCCACGCACTGCTGCGCCGCCGCACCGGGCGGAAGGCTGGACACCGTCCGAACAAGCACTCCTGACGGGACGACAGATGAACCAGCGCGCCCGCGGCGCCCTCCTGCTCGCCGCCCTCGCCGCCACGATCGCCGCCGCACCGGCCCTGCCCGCCGCCGCGGCACCCGCCCACCACCGGCCCGCCGCGATCACCGCGAGCGCCGACACCCTGCACCCCGAGGGCGCCGCCTGGGACGCCGCCCACGGCCGTTTCCTGGTGAGCTCCCTGCGCCACGGCACCGTCTCCGCCGTCCGCCCCGACGGCTCGGTCACCACCCTGGTCGACGACCCCGCGGTGCTCGTCTCCACCGTCGGCCTCCACGTCGACGCCGCCCGCAACCGCGTCCTCGTGGCCAACGGGGACCCGGGCGTCTCCCCGCGCACCGCCCCCGGCGGCTCGGGGCACGTCGCCGGCATCGGCGCCTACGACCTCACCACCGGCCGGCGCCTCTTCTACACCGACCTCGCCGCCACCGCCGCCGACGGCGGATCCCACCTCGCCAACGACCTCGTCGTCGGCCCCGACGGCACCGCCTACGTCACCGACTCCTTCGCCCCGGTCGTCTACCGGGTCGCCCCCGACGGCACCGCCGGGATCCTCGTGCGGGACAGTCGGCTCGCCGCCCCGCAGGGCGGCTTCGGCCTCAACGGCATCGTCCGGCAGGGCCGCACCCTGGTGGTCGGCAAGTACGACGACGGCACCCTGTGGCGGCTGCCGATCGACCACCCGGAGCAGCTCGCCCGCGTCGCCGTCGGCGGCCCGGCCGATGCCCTCACCGGCCTCGACGGACTGCTGCTCCGCCCGGACGGCACCCTGCAGGGGATCACCAACCGCCTCGGCGGCAACGGGGCCACCACCCGCGTCGAACTCCGCTCCGCGGACGGCTGGCGCACCGCCCGCGCCACCGTCCACCCGCTGGCCGACCCGGCGCCGACCGTGCTCACCTCCGGCCCGGCGGGCAGCGTGTACGTCCTCGACGGCCGCATCGACCTGCTGTTCGCCGGGACGCCGGTGGACACGTTCACGCTGTACCGGATCTGAGGGGGCTCACGGAGCGAGTCAGGGGTTGGCCCGAACCGGTTCTGCGGCCGGTCCCGCACTGCGCAGTTCCACGCGCCCCTGGTCCCGCTGCCCCGTCGGGCGGGTGCGGCGGGCCGCCGTGAGGCCGACGGCGGCGAGGCCGAGGCCGGCCCAGAGGGAGAGGGTGAGCAGCGGGCCGGCCGCCCCGGCGCCGTCGAAGTAGGAGACGGACCGCAGCAGCGTCCCGGCCGCGCCCGGGGGCAGCTGCTGTCCGAGGACGCCGGCCGGGGCGGGGAGCAGTTCCGGCGCGGAGGAGACGCCGGAGAACGCGTTGCCGATCAGCACCATCAGGAGCCCGGCCACCCCGAGGCCGGCCGTGCCCAGCAGGGCCGCCGTCCCGGCCGAGGTGGCGCCGACCGCGAGCACCGTCAGGCCGATCACCCCGGCCTCGGCCCACCAGCCGCCGGTCAGCGCGCCCAGCCAGCTGTGGGCGACCCCGGCGCCGACCAGGCCGGTGAGCAGTGCGGCCCCGGCGAGCGCGGCGATCGCCCGGCCGCCGCGCAGCCGCAGCACCGTCACCACCGCGCCGGTCGCCACCCCGGCGAGCACCAGCGGCAGCAGGCCGGCGCCGAAGACCGCCCCGCGCGGGTCGGTGGCCGGGGCGGGTACCACGTCCGTGACGTGCACGGTGGTGCCGGGCGGGGCGGCGGACTCGGCGGCGGTGCGCAGCAGCTGGGCCACGGTCGGGCCGGCGGCCGAGGCGGTGAGCAGTTCGGGGCCGCCGGGGGTGGCGACCAGGGCGCCGTAGACCTCGCGGTCCTCGACGGCGTGCCGGGCGGCGGCCGCGTCGGTGTAGTGGTGGATCTCGAAGGCGCCGGGGTGCGCCGCCAGCCGCTGGTCGACGGTGGCCGTGGCGGCGGCCGGTCCGGCGACGCCGATCGGCAGGTCGCGCGGGGCGAGGCGGGAGGCGGGCCAGGCGAAGGCCCACAGGGCGAACGCGGCCAGCAGCGGCACCAGCAGCCAGACGGCGACGAGGCGGCGGGAGGCGGGTGCGGACTCGGGGGAGGCGGACATGGCAGCCCCTCGATTCAAAGAGAAGGATCGTTCGTTTTACGTGGCCCACTCTCCGGCCGCCCGTCGCGCTTGTCAAGAATGAACGTTCGTTTTACGGTGGACCCCATGGCCCGCGTATCCCAGGCACACCTCGACGCCCGCCGCCGGCAGATCCTCGACGGCGCCGCCCGCTGCTTCGCCCGCAACGGCTTCCACGCCACCTCCATGCAGGACGTGCTGCGCGAGTCCGAGCTGTCCGCCGGCGCCGTCTACCGCTACTTCGCGGGCAAGGAGGAGATCGTCGCCGCCATCGCGACGGAAGCCTTCGGCGTGATCCGGGCCGCCTTCGCCGAGGCCGCCGCGACCGTGCCGCCACCCACCCCGGACGTGCTGCTCGGCCGCGTCCTGCAGGCCGTCTTCGACCAGGCCCCGCCCGAGGGCGACCGCCAGGCCTTCGCCCGCCTCATCGTCCAGGTCTGGACGGAGACCCTGCGCAACCCCGCCCTCGCCGCCGCCCTCGACGAGGGCTACACCGCGATGCGGGCCGCCTGGACCGGGCTGGTCGGCAGCTACCGTGCGACCGGCCTGATGCCGCCCGGCCCCGAGGCCGACCACGTCGCCCGCACCCTCATCGCCACCGCCCAGGGCTTCATCGCCCAGCAGGCGCTGTTCGGCGACGCCGACCCGGCGGTCGTCGAGGACGGCCTGCGCGCCCTCGCCTCCATGCGCACCGCCCCCGCCCCGGAGACCCCGTGACCGCCGCACCCGGCCCCGCCGAGCGGCTCGACCTCCAGGAGCGGGCCCTGGACGCGCTCCTCGCCGAACTCGGCCTGCCCTTCGAGGAGCCCGACGACCCCCGGATCGCCCGCCTCGCCGAACGCCACCCGCACTACCCGCAGTACCACCGCATCGGCCACAAGCGGCAGACCGCCTACCGCGCCCTCACCGCCGACCGCGGCCTCGCCCGCGCCCACGCCGACGCCGTCCACGAGGCCCTCGTCCACGACGACGACCCGAGCTCCCCGCGCTGGCTCGCCGCCGTCCTCGTCACCGCGATCGGCTCCCGCGCCCTCCAGGAACGCCTGCTCACCACCCTCGCCACCGGCACCCCCCACCAGCGCACCTGCGCCGCCCACGCCTGGCGCTGGGCCGACGCCGACCCCGCCGACCCCCGCTACCTGGCCCTCCTCCCACGATCGGGTGAGTGATCGCCCGAACCCGCTGGGTACGCTGGACACGAAGGCGAGAATCCGGCCATGGGAGCAGTGATGACCGTCGCACCGCAGCCGACCTGGCCCGTTCCGCCGGAGGGCGGCTGGACGGCCGACGACCTCGACCGGCTTCCGAATCTGCCCCCGCACACGGAGCTGATCGACGGGAGCCTCGTCTTCGTGAGTCCGCAGGCCCTTTTCCACCTGTACGCCATCCGCCTTCTCGAGTTCGGCCTGTACGCGGCCAAGCCGCCGCATCTGGCGGTGCTCCGGGAGATGACGGTGACACTCGGCCGCCGCGACCGGCCGGAGCCGGACCTCATGGTCGTGTCGCGCGACGGAGCCCAACGGCCGCAGCAGACCACCCAGCGCCCCGAGGACGTCCTGCTCGCCGTGGAGGTCGTCTCTCCCGACTCCGAGGCGCGGGACCGCGAGGTCAAGCCGCGCAAGTACGCCGCCGCCGGCTTCCGGCACTTCTGGCGGGTCGAGAACGAGGACGGCGAACTCGCCGTCCACGTGTACGAGCTGGACGGCGCCACCGGCCTCTACGCGCCCATGGGCATCCACCGCAAGCGGCTCGCCCTCGACCTGCCGTTCCCGGTCGACATCGACCTGACGGACCCGGAGCGCTGGCTCTGAGATTCCCTGCGTGTCCGTGTCGGCGGATGGGTAGTGTGCCCGGCATGCGATGCGGGATGTGCGGGTCTCAACGGCTGAGTCCGGTGGGGGAACTGACGACGGATTCGATGGCGACCGAGCGGATGCGGCTGCGCTTCCCGCGGCCGGGCAGATTCAAGTCGCGGCCCACCTTCACGGTCACCTTCGCCCGTGCGTGCCGGGACTGCGGCACCCTCTACCCGTGCCTCGGCGAGTACGAGCGGATGCAGTTGGACGCCACCGCCGACGGCCTCGCCGAGTGAGCCGCGGCGCGGCTCAGGCCGACAGGGCCGCGGGCGCGGCGGCGGCGAGCCGGGCGTCGTCGTAGCGCTGCAGCAGGAGTTCGGCGACCTCGGGGGCGGCGCCCAGGACCCGGGCCAGCAGGTCGGCGCCGTCCGCGGCGGCCGCGATCCGGTCGGGCAGCAGCCCGGGGGCGAGCAGGTAGGGGGCGACGGCCACGGTGCCGGCCCCGGCCTCCCGCAGGGCGGCGACGGCCGCCGGCACCCGCGCGCCGGCCGCGATCGCGTACGCGACCTCGACGCCGGCCCAGCCGCGGCTGCGCCGCCAGGCCTCGGCGACCGCCCGGGTGGCGGCATCGGCGGCCGGGTCGTAGGAGCCGGAGGCGGCGAGCACCACGCCGGTGCGGGCACGGACGGCCGCGGAGACGGTGTCGAGGCCGGTCTCCGCGAGGCGCCGGTCGAGCGCGTCGAGCAGCAGCGGCGAGGGGCCGAGCACGTCGGCGAGCGGCAGGTCGGCGCCCGCGGCGCGCAGCGCGGCGGGGATGTCGCTCTTGGCGTGGAAGGCCCGGTTGAGCAGCAGCGGGACGGCGACGGCGGCGCCGAACCGGCCGGCGACCTGGGGGATGCGCGGTGCGCAGTGGTCCAGGTAGGCGGTGGCGACGGTGAGGCCGGGCCGCAGGGCGCGGACGCGGTGGACGAGGGCGTCCACGGTGGCGGCGTGCCGCGGGTCGCGGCTGCCGTGGGCGATCAGCAGCAGGGCGGGGCCGCCCGCCCCGCTGTGGCGGGCGGGGACGGGCGGGGTACCGGTGCGCACGGTCGGCGTCCTCAGCGGCTGGTGACCAGCAGGCCGCGGTTGCGCAGCACGCGGCGCTCCAGCGGGGAGAAGACCAGCAGGTCGATCGCCACGCCGACGACGAGGATCAGGACGATGCCGAGCAGCACGCCCGACATGTCGTTGAACTCGCGCTGGTTCTCCAGGTAGCGGCCGAGGCCGAGGCCCAGGTCGGGGGAGGAGGCGATGAGTTCGGCGGCCATCAGCGAGCGCCAGGAGAACGCCCAGCCCTGCTTGAGGCCGGCCAGGTAGCCGGGCAGGGCGGCGGGCAGCAGCACGTGGCGGGCACCGGCGAGGCCGGTGGCGCCCAGGGTGCGGCCGGCCCGCAGGTAGATCGGCGGCACCTGGTCGACGCCGGAGACCAGGCCGTTGGCGATCGACGGGACGGCGCCGAGCAGGATGACCGCGTACATCGCCGAGTTGTTGATGCCGAGCCAGATGACGGCGGCGGGCACCCAGGCGACCGAGGGCAGCGACTGCAGGCCGGAGAGCACCGGGCCGAGCGCGGCGCGGACGGGCTTGACCCGGGCGACCAGCAGGCCGATCGGGGTGCCGATGACGACGGCGGCGACGAAGCCGGAGATGCCGCGCCACAGGCTGGTCCAGATGATCGAGAACAGCGTGCCCTCGTACCAGAGGTCGGTGAGCGAGGACCAGACGTCGGCCGGGCTGGGCAGCTTGTCCGGGGTGGTCAGCTCCAGGCTGAAGGCGAGCTGCCAGACGCCGATGACGAGCAGCACGCCGAGCACGGGCGGCAGGACCTTCTGGCGGAGCACCTCGCCGATCGGGGTGCGCTGGACCTGGACGGAGTCCAGGGCGTCCAGGCCGGCCTCGACGCTGGCGGTGTCGGTGCCCGGGTCCTTGACCAGGGTGGTGGTGTCAGTGCTGGACATGGCGGCGGATCTCCCCACGCAGCTCTTCGGTGATCTCGACGGACAGGTCCGCGACGCCGGAGTCCTCGATGCGGCGCGGCTGGGGCAGGTCGATCCGCCACTCCTTGGCGACCCGGCCGGGCCGGGAGGAGAGCAGGACGACGCGCTGTGCGAGCCGGACGGCCTCGCGCACGTTGTGCGTGACGAACAGGACGGACAGCTTGCGCTCCGCCCAGATGCGGGTGATCTCGTCGTGCAGGACGTCGCGGGTGATGGCGTCGAGCGCGGCGAACGGCTCGTCCATCAGCAGCACGTTGGCGCCCTGGGCGAGCGAGCGGGCCATCGCCACGCGCTGGCGCATGCCGCCGGACAGCTCGTGGACGCGCTTCTTGCACGCGCCGCCGAGCCGCACCAGCTCCAGCAGCCGCTCGGCCTCGGCCCGGCGCTCGGCCTTGGGCACACCGGCGAGGCGCAGCGCCAGCTCGATGTTCTTGCCGGCGGTCAGCCACGGGAAGAGCGCGTGGTCCTGGAACATCAGGGCCGGACGGCCGCCGGGCACCTCGATGTCGCCGGCGGTGGGCTTGTCGAGGCCGGCCACCAGGTTGAGCAGGGTGGACTTGCCGCAGCCGGAGGCGCCGAGCAGGGTGACGAACTCGCCGGGGGCGACGTCCAGGCTGATGTCGTCCAGGACGGGGGTGGCGGCACCGGGCCGGCCGAAGGACTTGTGCACGTGCGAGAGGCGGACGGCGGGCCGGTCGAGCGTGGCCGCGGCAGCGCTGGTGGTGGCGGGCTCCGTGGTGGTCAGTGCCGGGGTCATCCGGGGACCTCCTCCGTGAGTGGACGGGCAGCTGGCTGGTGGCTCTCGGGGGCCGGGGTCCGGCCCCGCCCCGCCCGGTGACTGGGCATCGACTGGGCGGGGGCGGGGCGGACCGCGGGGTCAGCGGGTGCGGATCACTTGGCGCCGAGTCCGGCGTCCGCCACGGCGGTCCCGCCCTGGGCCTGGAGCACCTTGTTGAGCGGGGCCAGGTCGTAGATCCCGGCCAGGTTCGGCTTCTTCAGCAGGCCGGCGGTCACCGCGTGGTCGGCCTCGGCCTGCAGGGTGTTCGCCAGCGGGTCGTCCAGGAACTCGATGTCCTTCCACGCCGGGTCGAGGATCGCGGCGTCCAGCGCGTTGCCGGCCGCGTCCTTGATCGCGGCGTTGGCGGCCGCCTTGGCCTGGTCCGGGTTGGCCTTGATCCAGGCGTTGGTCTTCACCGAGCCGCGCAGCACGGCCTCCACCACGTCCGGGTGCGCCGTGAGGAACTTCTGCGAGACGATGATGTTGGTGATGACGAACTTGCCGTCCGGCCAGACCTGCTTCTCGTTCAGCAGCTCCTTGGCGCCGAGGCTGATCAGCTTGGACGCGGTCGGCTCGGGCACCCAGGCGCCGTCGATCGAGCCGGACTTGTAGGCGTCCGGGGTGACCTTGTTGTCGGTGCGCACCACGCTGACGTCGCCGGCGCCGGACGCGGCGTCGACCTTGTAGCCCTTGGTGGCCAGGTAGTTGAGGAGCGCCACGTCCTGGGTGTTGCCGAGCTGCGGGGTGGCGATCTTCTTGCCCTTGAGCTCGTCCAGGCTCTTGATCCTGTCCGGGTTGACCACCAGGCGGACACCGCCGGAGGCCGAACCGCCGATGATCCGCAGCGACTTGCCGTCGGACTTGGTGTAGCCGTTGATCGCGGGGGAGGGGCCGATCCAGCCGATGTCGATCGAGCCGGCGTTGAGCGCCTCGATCTCGGTCGGGCCGGCGTTGAAGATCTGGGTCTTGATCTTCGTGCCGCCCAGCTCCTTCTGGAACAGGCCCTCCTTGAGGCCGACCAGTGCGGTGCCGTGGGTCAGGTTGGCGAAGTAGCCGATCTTCACGGTGTCCGCGGAGAGCTTCGCGCCGGAGGCGGCCGCGGCCGGGGCCGCCGAGCTCTTGTCCTCGCTCTTGGAGCCGTAGCTGCAGGCGGAGAGCAGGCCCGCGGCGGTGAGCGCGGCGACGGCGACCGCGGCCGGCCGTCTGAACCGGCCGCTGCCGAACCGGGTGGAGGTATGCGTGGTGGCGGAGTCGTGTGCCATGGGGAGTCGTCCCGTTCACGGTGGGCGCCGTGGGAAGCGCCGATGGAAGAAGTCGGTGTGGTGCTGACGGCACGTCACATGCCGGGCAAGCCGGGCCGGTGCCCGCTGTGGGAAGGAACCGGCCCGGTGACAGGGGCTCAGCGCCCCTGTCCGCCCCCACATCGCGTCAGGCCGCCCTGGCCGCTGCCGAGGACGCCGCTGCCGATGCGGCCGCCTTCCTTGTCCATGCCCGAGAACGCCTCGCTGGGCATCAGACCCAGTCCTCCTCGTCGCCCGATCCGGTGTCACCCGTGGTGGCGCGTACGGTGTCGAAGGCCTCGCCCGCCATGCCGGCGGTGAGGGTGGTGCCGTCGGCCGGGTCGATCAGCAGGAACGAGCCCGTCCGGCGGTTGTCGGTGTAGCTGTCGAGCGCCAGCGGCTCGGCGGTGCGCAGCACCACGTGGCCGATGTCGTTGACGTCCAGGCCGTCGGCACCGGAACGCTGCTCCAGCGTGTCGATGTCGATCCGGTAGGAGATCTCCTTGACCAGCGCGCGCACGGTGCGGGTGGTGTGCTTGAGCAGCACCTTCGCGCCGGGGCGCAGGGCCCGCTCGTTGAGGTGGCAGACGGTCGCCTCGATGTCCTTGGTGGGCACCGGGGCGGGGCCGGCCGCGATCAGGTCGCCGCGGGAGACGTCGATGTCCTCGGCGAGGCGGACGGTGACCGACTGGGGGGCCCAGGCGATGTCCGTCTCCCGGCCGAGCGCGTCGATGCCCGCGACGGTGGTGGTGTGCCCGGACGGCAGGACGGTGACCGGGTCGCCGACCCGCAGCACGCCGGAGGCGAGCTGGCCGGCGTAGCCGCGGTAGTCCGGGTGGGCCTCGGTCTGCGGCCGGATCACGTACTGGACGGGGAACCGGGCCGGCTCGTTGCTGGGGTCGCTGCCGACCGGGACGGTCTCCAGGTGCTCCAGCAGGGTCGGGCCGCCGTACCAGTCCATGTGCGCCGAGGGCTCGACGACGTTGTCGCCGGCCAGCGCGGAGATCGGCACCGCGACGACGTCCTTGACGCCCAGCGAGGCCGCGTAGGAGGTGAACTCCGCGGCGATCGCGGCGAAGACGGGCTCCGCGTACTCGACCAGGTCCATCTTGTTGACCGCGAGGACGACGTGCGGCACCCGCAGCAGCGCGGCGACGGCGGCGTGCCGGCGGGTCTGCTCGACGACGCCGTTGCGGGCGTCGACCAGGACGACGGCGAGCTCGGCGGTGGACGCGCCGGTCACCATGTTCCGGGTGTACTGCACGTGCCCCGGGGTGTCGGCGAGGATGAACCGGCGCCGGGCGGTGGCGAAGTAGCGGTACGCGACGTCGATGGTGATGCCCTGCTCGCGCTCGGCGCGCAGACCGTCGGTCAGCAGCGCCAGGTCGGGCGCCTCCTGGCCGCGGTTGCGGGAGGCGTGCTCGACGGCCTCCAGCTGGTCGGCGAGGACCGACTTCGAGTCGTGCAGCAGACGGCCGACCAGGGTCGACTTGCCGTCGTCCACGGAGCCGGCGGTGGCGAACCGCAGCAGCGAGGTGGCGGTGGTCTCCGGAGTGGTGGTCATCTTAGAAGTACCCCTCGCGCTTGCGGTCTTCCATCGCGGCCTCGGACAGCTTGTCGTCGGCACGCGTGGCGCCGCGCTCGGTGAGGCGGCTGGCGGCGATCTCGGCGATCACGTCGGCGATCGTGGCGGCGTCGGAGTCGACGGCGCCGGTGCAGGACATGTCCCCGACGGTGCGGTAGCGGATGAGCCGGGACTCGACCGGCTCGCTCTCCTTCGGGCCGCCCCACTCGCCGGCGGTCAGCCACATCCCGTCGCGCTTGAACACGTCGCGGTGGTGGGCGTAGTAGATCTCGGGGAGCTCGATGCCCTCGCGCTCGATGTACTGCCAGACGTCCAGCTCGGTCCAGTTGGAGAGCGGGAAGACCCGGACGTGCTCGCCGACGGCGTGCCGGCCGTTGTACAGCGACCACAGCTCGGGGCGCTGGCGGCGCGGGTCCCAGGCGCCGAACTCGTCGCGGAGCGAGAAGACGCGCTCCTTGGCGCGGGCCTTCTCCTCGTCGCGGCGGCCGCCGCCGAAGACGGCGTCGAACTTGTTGCGCTCGATGGCGTCCAGCAGCGGCACGGTCTGCAGCGGGTTGCGGGTGCCGTCGGGGCGCTCGCGCAGCCGGCCGTCGTCGATGAAGTCCTGCACGTTGGCGACGTGCAGCCGCAGGTTGTGCTGCGCCACGGTGCGGTCGCGGTACTCGATGACCTCGGGGAAGTTGTGCCCGGTGTCGACGTGCAGCAGCGAGAAGGGGACGGCCGCCGGCCAGAACGCCTTCAGCGCCAGGTGCAGCATGACGATGGAGTCCTTGCCGCCGGAGAACAGGATCACCGGCCGCTCGAACTCGCCCGCCACCTCGCGGAAGATGTGCACCGACTCCGCCTCCAGGGCGTCGAGGTGCGACAGCGCGTACGGGTTCTCCTGGGTGTCCAGGAGGCTGTGCGTGGCGGTCGTCATGCGAGGCCCCTTGTCGTCAGGAAGGCGTGCAGCTCGGCGGCGGATTCGGCGACCTCGCGGCCCCGGGTCTGCAGGCGCAGCTCCGGGTCCTGCGGCGCCTCGTACGGGTCGTCGACGCCGGTGAGACCGGAGATCTCGCCTGCTGCCTGCTTGGCGTACAGGCCCTTGACGTCGCGTTCGGCGCAGAGCTCCACCGGGGTGGCGACGTGGATCTCCAGGAAGTCGGTGCCGTTGGCGGCGTGCCGCTCGCGGACGGCGGTGCGGGAGTCCGCGTACGGGGCGATCACCGGGGCGAGCACCTTGACCCCGTTGGAGGCCAGCTTCTCGGCGACGAAGCCGATCCGCGTCACGTTGGTGTGCCGGTCCTCCTTGGTGAAGCCGAGGCCCTTGGAGAGGAACTCGCGGATCTCGTCACCGTCCAGGACCTCCACCTTGTGGCCCTCGGCGCGCAGGCGCTCGGCGAGGGCGAAGGCGAGGGTGGTCTTGCCCGCGCTGGGCAGCCCGGTCAGCCACACGGTGGCGCCGCGCTCGCAGGGGGCGGCCGTGCGGGCCGCCTCTGCGGCTTCCCCGGCGTCCAGTGTGTCGGCTGTGGTCACGGTGGTCTCTCCTGAGGTCTCGTCGGTCTGGTGGCTGGTCAGAGGTGGATGCCGCACTCGGTCTTGCCCGAGCCCGCCCAGCGGCCGGCCCGGCCCTCCTCGCCCTCGCCGGGCTTGGCGGTGCAGGACAGCGGCGAGCAGCCGATGGAGGTGTAGCCCTCCCACAGCAGCGGGTTCAGCAGTACGCCGTTGGCCTGCACGTACGCGTCGACGTCGTCCTGCGTCCAGCGGGCGATCGGGGCGAGCTTCACCTTGCGGCGCTTGGCGTCCCAGGCCACCACCGGGGTGTTGGCGCGGGTCGGCGACTCGTCGCGGCGCAGCCCGGTCGCCCAGGCGTCGTACGCGCCGAGGCCGCGGTTGAGCGGCTCGACCTTGCGCAGCGAGCAGCACAGGTCCGGGTCGCGGTCGTGCAGGTCCGGCCCGTACCGGGCGTCCTGCTCGGCGACGGTCAGCTTCGGGGTGAGCGTGATGACGTTGACCGGCATGGTCGCGGCCACCGCGTCCCGGGTGCCGATGGTCTCGGCGAAGTGGTAGCCGGTGTCCAGGAAGACCACGTCGACGCCGGGCAGCACGGTGGAGGCGAGGTGCGCGACGACCGCGTCCTCCATCGAGGAGGTGACGCAGAACCGCTTGCCGAAGGTGTCGGCGGCCCACCGCAGGACCTCCTGCGCGGTCGCCTCCTCCAGGTCGCGGGCGGCCGCGGCGGCCAGCGCCTCGTAGTCGGTCGTGGTGCTCATTCGCCACCTCCTTCGGTCTGCTCGGTGTCGGTCGTCGTGCCGGCGGTGCCCGTGGTGCCGTCGGGCCGGAGCAGACCCAGGAACTTCAGCTGGAAGGCCCTCCGGCAGGAGGCGCACTCCCAGCAGCCGTGCCCGGCCTCCGAGGGCCGCAGGTCCTCGTCGCCGCAGTACGGGCAGTGGAACGGTGCAGCACGCTCACTCACGACAGCTGGTCCTCGGTGGCCCGGGCCGTCCACTGGGCGAAGCGCTCGCCCTCGTGGCGCTCGGCCTGGTAGCGGGTCAGCACGCGCTCGACGTAGTCGGCCAGGCCGTCCTTGGTGACCTTCAGACCGCGGACCTTGCGGCCGAAGCCGGCCTCCAGGCCGAGCGCGCCGCCGAGGTGCACCTGGTAGCCCTCGACCTGCTCGCCGTTGTCGTCGGTGACCAGCTGGCCCTTGAGACCGATGTCCGCCACCTGGATGCGGGCGCAGGCGTTGGGGCAGCCGTTGATGTTGATGGTGAGCGGCTCGTCGAACTCCGGCAGCCGCTGCTCCAGCTCGTCGATCAGACGGCGGCCGCGCTCCTTGGTCTCGACGATGGCGAGCTTGCAGTACTCGATGCCGGTGCAGGCCATCGTGCCGCGGCGGAAGGTGGACGGCTTGACCTGCAGGTCGAGCGCCTCCAGGCCGGCCACCAGCGACTCGACCCTGTCCTCGGCCACGTCGAGGACGATCATCTTCTGCTCGGCGGTGGTGCGCAGGCGGTCGGAGCCGTGCTGCTCGGCGAGGTCGGCGATCTGGCCGAGGATCTTGCCGTTGACCCGGCCGACGCGCGGCGCGAAGCCGACGTAGTAGCGGCCGTCCTTCTGCCGGTGCACGCCGACGTGGTCGCGCCAGCGGGCGACCGGCTCGGCCGGCGCGGGACCGTCGATCAGCTTGGTCTTGAGGTACTCGTCCTCCAGCACCTGGCGGAACTTCTCCGTGCCCCAGTCGGCGACCAGGAACTTCAACCGGGCGCGGTTGCGCAGCCGGCGGTAGCCGTAGTCGCGGAAGATGCCGATCACACCGCCGTAGACGTCCGGGACCTGCTCCAGCGGCACCCAGGCGCCGAGGCGGACGCCCAGCTTGGGGTTGGTGGACAGGCCGCCGCCGACCCAGAGGTCGAAGCCGGGGCCGTGCTCGGGGTGGACGACGCCGACGAAGGCGACGTCGTTGATCTCGTGCGCCACGTCCAGCAGCGGCGAGCCGGAGATCGCCGACTTGAACTTGCGCGGCAGGTTGGAGAAGTCCTTGTTGCCGATGAAGCGGCGCTGGATCTCGGCGATGGCGGGGGAGCCGTCGATGATCTCGTCCTCGGCGATGCCGGCCACCGGTGAACCGAGGATGACGCGCGGGGTGTCGCCGCAGGCCTCGGTGGTGGACAGGCCGACAGCCTCCAGCTTCTGCCAGATCGACGGGACGTCCTCGATCCGGATCCAGTGGTACTGGACGTTCTGCCGGTCGGTCAGGTCGGCGGTGCCGCGGCCGTACAGTTCGGAGACCTCGGCGACGGCCCGCAGCTGGGCGACCGTCAGCTGGCCGCCGTCGATGCGCACCCGGAGCATGAAGTACTCGGCGTCCAGCTCGTGGGGGTCGAGGACGGCCGTCTTGCCGCCGTCGATGCCCTCCTTGCGCTGGGTGTAGAGGCCCCACCAGCGCATCCGGCCGCGCAGGTCGGCCGGGTCGATCGAGTCGAAGCCGCGCTGGGCGTAGATCGTCTCAATGCGTGTCCGCACGTTGAGACCGTCGTCGTCCTTCTTGAACTGCTCGTTGGCGTTCAGCGGCGTGAAGTGGCCCATGCCCCACTGACCCTCACCGCGGTGGCGGGTCACCTTGCGGGCGGCGGCGGGACGGCGCACGGGGGCGCCGGCGACCGTGGGCTCGACCGGTTCGGGGGTAGGGGCCATGGTGTCTCGTCCTTTGGCAGCTGGCTCTGATGGGGGGTTCGGCATCCCCGGGCACGCAACTGCTCTGACCTGCGCTGTTGCTGCAGGCGTCAGGGTGCAGTGACGCTGGCCGGAGGGCGCCCGCGCATCCGCGTCGGCGGGGATTCGCGAGGTGCCGGCGCCGGTGCCGTGGTGGCGGCGGGGGTAGGGCTCAGGTCACCGGACAGATGGCGCTGGACACGCGGAGGAGATCGACGTGCAGTCGACCTACTAGGGTGGCTCCGGCGCTTGGCATGGCAAGAGATTCGCACGGCGAACGACCCTCGGTCCACTAACGTCCGCATTTTGGACGCGGTTGTTTCGCATCGTGGGATGGTGTGGGAATACCCCGTCGTCACAGCCGTGCGGATCGTACCGGAGTGCCGCTTTCCCGGGCCCCTGACGGGCCGTCCGCAGCCCTCCCCGGCCCCCTACGCGCGCGTGCGCGGAGGAGTGGACACCGCCCAGTACGGTAGGGGCGTGCAAGCAGCAGGCAGTAACCCGCGGGAGACCCCCGGCCAGGCCCCCGACCGGCCCTCGCGCCGCCGGGGCGGCCGTCGCCGCGCCCGCCGCAACGGCTGGCGTCAGACCCTGTGGGCCCTGCTCAAGGACACCACCGACACCTGCGTCGAGTACCGCGTCACCGGCCTCGCCGCCGAGGCCGCCTTCTTCACCCTGCTGTCGATCCCGCCGCTGCTGCTCTGCCTTGCCGGAACGCTCGGCTACCTCGACGACATCCTCGGCGCCGGCACCATCGACAAGCTGAAGAACGACGTCGTCTCGGCATCCGAAACGGTGCTCTCACCGGATTCGGTCGACCAGATCGTCCAACCCCTGCTGACCAGCGTCTTCGACAACGGCCGACCGGACCTCATCTCCATCGGCTTCCTACTCTCGCTCTGGTCCGGGTCGCGGGCGCTCTACATCTTCATCGACACCATCACCGTGATGTACGGCCTCGACGGCAAGCGCGGCATCGTCAAGACCCGCCTGATGTCGCTCGGCCTCTACCTCGGCGCCCTGCTCATCGGCTCGCTCGTCCTGCCGCTGCTCGTCGCCGGCCCCGGCCTGGTGATCGGCGCCCTGCCCAACTCCGCCGGACTGGTCAACGCGCTCTACTGGCCCGCCGCGATCCTGCTCCTGGTGATCTTCCTCACCACGCTCTACCACGTCGCCGTGCCCGCCAACACGCCCTGGCGCGAGGACATCCCCGGCGCCCTGGTCGCCCTGGTCGTCCTCGTGGTGTGCAGCGTGCTGCTCCGCGTCTACCTCGTCAGCTCGGTCGAGGGCCCCTCGGTGTACGGCTCGCTCGCCGCACCCGTCGCCGTGCTGCTGTGGATTTTCGTGGTGGCGCTCGCCGTCCTCATCGGCGCCGCCATGAACGCCGCGATCGACCGCCGCTGGCCGAGCGTCGAGACCGCCGACGCCCGCGCCGAGAACGAGCGCGTCAGCGAGGCCGCCGCCGCCACCGTCGTCCGCGAGGCCGCCGCCCGCCGCGCCCTCCAGCGCGCCCAGCTCGTCCGCGAACTCGGACTCGCCGACGGCGGCGAGCACGACGACGAGGAGGACGACGACGACGGCGTCCCCGCCGAGTACCCGGAGCGCTGGGCCGAGGTCCTCCCGCCGAACAGCCTGCTGCGCCGCATCCTCGGCGGCGGCGCCCGCCGCCGGCAGGCCCCGCCCCCGCCGGACACCGACCGCCCCGCCGTTCCGCCGCGGTCCTCCCCTCACCACCACCCGCACCCGGCGCAGCCCGTGCAGCAGCCCGAGCCGCTGTACCCCCCGCCTCCGCCGCCGATGCCGCCCGTCCCGCCGCTGCAGTCCCCCCGCACCCCCTGGGACAGCCGGTAGGGCCCTGGGGCCCGCCTGCGCGTGTCGCGCCGGACCGCCTTGTGCCGGACCGCCTTGTGCCGGACCGATCCGTGCCGGACCGCCCCGTGTGGGGCCGACCCGGCGGGGAAGACGCGCCGGTGGTTCGGGTGAGCCCCCGCGTCCGATCGGCCGCACATTGGTCGAGGACATGTCGACAAAGCGGGGGAAATGTGAAGATCGTGCGTCCGTTCGAAGGAGCCTGGCTTGGCGTGCGAACGGGCGGGCAGCCGCGCGAGCAGGATGCGGAACCGGTCCGTCCGTCCTTGAACCGAGGGAGTTGGCCCATGCCGCTGATCAACTACGTCGTGCTGAGTGCGCTGGTCGCGGAGCTGGACGCGCTCGCCGATGTGGGCGCGCCGGACGCGGCAGTCCGGCGCCGCCGGGAGGACGCCCTCTACACCGTCTGCGTGTACACCGGCGTCCGCGACCCCCTGCAGGCCCTCGCCCGGGCCCGCCGGCTGCTCGCCCGGCGCAGCGCGTCGCACACCGCCGCAACGCCGGCGGTACGGGTCGAGCCCGCCGGGGTGGCGCCCGAGCCCGTGGTCGCCGCATAGCGGCGCAGGGCCGGCAGTGAGACCCGGCCCCCGTCCAGGAGCCCCGCGCCGGAGGGAGCCCTGGACGGGGGCCGACCAGTTCCCCGGCGACCCTCCGGGCCGTCCCGGCCACACGGCCCTCCGTCTCCTGGCCCCACCGTCCCGGCCCGCGGTTCTGCCGCACCGGACGGACCGGCCGTGTCGGCCGCACGACCGCCGATTCCCGGCCGCAGCGTCCTGATCCTCGGACCGCGCCGCGTCGGCCGCCCTGGCCGTGCGGGCCGTGCCGCTCCGGTGTTCCGGCCGCCGTGTCCCGTTCTGTGGCGTCGCGGTACCTGGCCGTTCGAGCCGTGGTGCCTCGGCCTCCTGGCCGCGGTGTCCCGTTCTCGGGTTTGCCGTGTGGGCCGTGCGGGCCATGCCGTTTCCGCGTTCCGGCCGGGCTGTCCCGTCCAGTGCGGTGGCGGTGCCCGGCCGTTCACGCCGTGCCGTCTCGGTCTCCTGGCCGCGGTGTCCCGTTCTGTGCAGTCGCGGTGTCGGCCGTGCGGGCCGTGTCGCTCCCCGTGTGCCGGCCGGGCTATCCCCCTTTCGCCGCGGTCGCGGTGTCGGCCCTGCCGGCCATGTCGGCTCCGGCCTCCGGCCGCGCTGGCCGCACTCTCGACCGGAGTGTCCCCCGCTTGCGATGTGAACGCAAACAATTACACTCCCTTCCGCACTCGTGAGACAGTTGCAGCCGCATCTGGCTCTGCACCGACAAGGGGGCTGTGAGTGGGAAGTGAGACTGCCGGGACGGATCCCCGACAGCCGGTGATGGCCGACGTCGCCAAGCTCGCCGGCGTGTCGCACCAGACCGTCTCCCGCGTCCTGAACGGAGCCCCGCACGTTCGGCCCGGGACCCGGGACAAGGTGCTGGCCGCCATCCGGGAGCTGGACTACCGACCCAACTCGGCCGCGCGGGCGCTGGTCACCCGCCGCTCCCAGACGCTCGGCGTGGTGAGCTTCGCCAGCACCCTCTACGGCCCGGCCTCCATGCTCGACGGCATCGAGCAGGCCGCCCGCAGCGCCGGCTACTTCGTCAGTGTCGCCAGCCTCCGCTCACTGGACGCCCGTTCCGTCCAGGAGGCGGTGGACCGCCTCCGCGACCAGGGCGTCGAGGGGGTCGCGGTCATCGCCCCGCAGATCTCCGCGGTCGGTGCGGTGGCCCGGCTGTCCAGTTCCGTCCCGGTCGTCGCGGTGGGCTCCGGCAGCCGCTCGCGCGTTCCGATGGTCGCGGTCGACAACCTCACCGGCGCGGCCGCGGCCACCCGCCACCTGCTCGACCTCGGCCACGGCACGGTGCACCACGTCGCCGGTCCGGCCGGCTGGCTGGAGACCCAGGACCGCCTGGACGGTTGGCGCCGCACCCTGGAGGAGGCGGGCGCCCCGGTGCCGCAGGTCTACAGCGGCGACTGGAGCGCCCGGTCCGGGTACGAGGCGGGCCGGCAGATCGCGGCGGACCCGGAGGTGACCGCGGTCTTCTGCGCCAACGACCACATGGCCCTGGGTCTGCTGCGGGCGCTGCACGAGGCCGGCCGCCCGGTGCCCGGCGAGATCAGCGTCATCGGCTTCGACGACATCCCGGAGTCCGCCTACTTCACTCCGCCGCTCACTACCGTCCGCCAGGACTTCGGCGAACTGGGCCGCCGCGCCCTCGAGTTGCTCGTCGAGGAGCTCGCCGGGGTGGCGCACGCCCGCAGCCACGTCCTGGTCGCCCCGGAGATGGTCCTGCGCCGCTCCACCGGCCCGGCCCGCCGCCCTGCCTGACCGACCGGCCTGATCAGCCGCAGCCTGCCGCTCCACCTGCCACGAGGCCGGGTGTCCCTCAGGGGTGCGTGGGGGCACCTCCCGGCCGAAGGCTGGGGGAGAACCGCGCAGTCCGGGGGCGGGTGGCTGAACAGCGGGGGACAGCTCTTGCCCGGTACGAGAACCACATCCCAATCGCGCGGTTCTCCGCGCCCCTGACCGGCCTGGCCGCCCGAGGGCGCGGGCCGGGGGAGCCGTGCGGTCGGGGAGCCGCGTCGCCGGGCTGTGGGCGCGCAGTTCCCTGCGTGATCAGCGGCGGTCCGTCCTGTCGTCCGAGGTCCGGGCGGCCGGGAGGCGGTGGTCCTGCCGCCGGTCGACGGTGCCCGGGGTGGTGTGGAGCCCGGCGGCGGGCGACTGAGCGCCCCGCGGCCGTCCGGCCGTGTGCGGGTGTGCGCCCCGCGGCCGTCCTCGTGCATGCCCGGCGTGCGAACCGGTTCCGGGCCCGTCCGGTGCTTCGGGCGCGGCCGGCTCGACCTGCGTGATCGGTCCGCCGGGTGCCGTGCGCCGCCCCGGGTGCCGTGTGCCGCCCCGGGATCGGGTGTCCGGGCCGGGCCGTGCGTTCGACCTGCGCCGGAGGTGCCGCGGCCGCACGGTGGGGGAGGGGGCGTGTGGGCGGGTGGTCGTCCGGCCGGTGCGTTCCCGCACCCTTGACAGCCAAAATGTGAACGTTAACAATCACAGCATCCGGAGTCGCCCGGCCTCGCCGGCCGTCCCGGCCACCCGCTCCGCCGGCCGGCGGTCTCCCCGCTTCGACCCGCCCGGCCCGGCGGCAGCCGTTCCGCTCCTTATGAGGGTGAGGCAGCGGAACATCGGCCGCCCGCCGGCCCGCGACGGCGCGGACCAGCCGGCGGCCGGCCCGAACTCCCCACCCCCGTACGAAGGATGAGACAGTGACCGAGACGCCCCCCACCCGGGCCGAGCAGACCGGCACCGAGCAGGCCGGCAGCGCGCCCGGCACCGGGCCGACCGGTGCGGCCGAGCCCGCCGGCGGCGACCGCTACGTCGTCGGCGTCGACTTCGGCACGCTCTCCGGCCGCGCCGTCGTCGTCCGGGTCCGGGACGGCGAGGAGATCGCCACCGCCGTCCACGGCTACCCGCACGCCGTCATCGAGGAGCGCCTGCCCGGCACCGGCCGCCCGCTGCCCCCCGACTGGGCCCTGCAGCACCCCGAGGACTGGCGCGAGGTGCTGCGCACCGCCGTCCCCGAGGCGCTCGCCGCCTCCGGCGTGGACGCGTCCGACGTCATCGGCATCGCCACCGACTTCACCGCCTGCACCGTGCTGCCCGTCCGCACCGACGGCACCCCGCTCGCCGAGCTGCCCGAGTGGGCCGCCCGCCCGCACGCATGGCCCAAGCTGTGGAAGCACCACGCCGCCCAGCCGCAGGCCGACCGGATCAACGCCCTCGCCCACGCCCGCGGCGAGAAGTGGATCCACCGCTACGGCGGGCGGATCTCCGCCGAGTGGCAGTACGCCAAGGCCCTGCAGGTGCTGGAGGAGGACCCGCAGGTCTACGCCGCCTGCGAGCGCTGGATCGAGGCCGCCGACTGGATCGTCTGGCAGCTCACCGGCACCGAGAGCCGCAACACCTGCACCGCCGGCTACAAGGGCATCCACCAGGACGGCGCCTACCCGGACGAGGACTACCTCGCCGCGCTGAACCCCGGCTTCGCCGACTTCGCCCGCACCCGCCTGGAGCACCCGCTGCTCCCGCTCGGCAGCCGGGCCGGCTCGCTGACCGCCGAGGCCGCCGCCTGGACCGGCCTGCCCGAGGGCATCGCGGTGGCCGCCGGCAACGTCGACGCCCACGTCGCCGCCCCCGCCGCCCGCGCCGTCGACAACGGCCAACTGCTCGCCATCATGGGCACCTCCACCTGCCACGTCGTCAACGGCGCCGCCCTCGCCGACGTCCCCGGCATCTGCGGCGTCGTCGACGGCGGCATCGTCGCCGGCTCCTACGGCTACGAGGCCGGCCAGAGCGCGGTCGGCGACATCTTCGCCTGGTGGCTGCGCCAGGGCGTGCCCGCCGAGTACCTCGCCGAGGCCGAGGCGACGGGGGAGGACCTCCACCGGCTCCTCAGCCGCAGGATCGCCGACCAGCCGGTCGGCGGCCACGGCCTGATCGCCCTCGACTGGATGGGCGGCAACCGCTCCGTCCTGGTCGACCACCACCTGTCCGGCGTGATCGTCGGCCTCACCCTCGCCACCCGCCCCGAAGAGGTCTACCGGGCGCTGCTGGAGGCCACCGCCTACGGCACCCGCACCATCGTCGAGGCACTGGAGGAGGGCGGCGTCCCCGTCACCGAGTTCGTCGTCGCCGGCGGCCTCAAGAAGAACGCCCTGCTCATGCAGATCTACGCCGACGTGCTGCGCCGCCCCGTCTCGCTCGCCGCCTCCGAGCAGGGCCCCGCGCTCGGCTCGGCGATCCACGCCGCGGTCGCCGCCGGCGCCCACCCCGACGTGCGGACGGCCGCGGCCGCGATGGGCCGGGTCCACCGCCATGCGTACCTGCCCGACGAGGCCCGCGCCGACGCCTACGACGCCCTGTACGCCGAGTACCGCGCCCTGCACGACCACTTCGGCACCGGCCCCGACAAGCAGCTGCACCGCCTGCGCGCCATCCGCAACGCCGCCCTGACCGCCCACCGCACCAGCGAGGACCGATGAGCTCCCCGATCGATCTGATCCGCCGCCAGGTCAGCGACCTCCACCAGGAACTGGTCCGCTACGACCTCGTCGTCTGGACCGCCGGAAACGTCTCCGCCCGCATCCCCGGCGAGGACCTGATGGTCATCAAGCCCAGCGGCGTCGCCTACGACGAGCTGACCCCCGAGGCCATGATCGTCTGCGACCTCGACGGCACCGTCGTGGCCGGCGAGCACAACCCGTCCTCCGACACCGCCGCCCACGCCTACGTCTACCGCCACATGCCCGAGGTCGGCGGCGTGGTCCACACCCACTCCACCTACGCCAGCGCCTGGGCCGCCCGCGGCGAGGCCGTGCCCTGCGTCCTGACCGCCATGGCCGACGAGTTCGGCGCCGAGATCCCGATCGGCCCGTTCGCGCTCATCGGCGACGACTCCATCGGCCGCGGCATCGTCGACACCCTGCGCGGCCACCGCTCGCCCGCCGTCCTGATGAAGAACCACGGCGTCTTCACCATCGGCAAGGACGCCAAGGCCGCCGTGAAGGCCGCCGTCATGTGCGAGGACGTCGCCCGCACCGTCCACATCTCCCGGCAGCTCGGCGAACCCCAGCCCATCGCCCAGGCCGACATCGACCACCTCAACCACCGCTACCAGAACGTCTACGGCCAGCAGACCGCGCCCGCGGCCCGGTGAAGGAGAACCACCCCATGACGCACCCCGCCGACACCCGCGAGATCTGGTTCCTCACCGGCAGCCAGGGCCTCTACGGCGACGACACCCTGCGCCAGGTCGCCGAGCAGTCCCGCGAGGTCGCCGCCGCGCTCTCCGCCGACGGCGGCATCCCCGTCCGCATCGTCTGGAAGCCCGTCCTCACCGACGCCGCCGCGATCCGCCGCACCTGCCTCGACGCCAACGCCGAGGACTCCTGCATCGGCCTGATCGCCTGGATGCACACCTTCTCCCCGGCCAAGATGTGGATCGCCGGCCTCGACGCCCTGCGCAAGCCCCTGCTCCACCTGCACACCCAGGCCAACCGGCAGCTGCCCTGGTCCACCATCGACATGGACTTCATGAACCTGAACCAGGCCGCCCACGGCGACCGCGAGTTCGGCTACATCCAGTCCCGCCTGGGCGTCGCCCGCAAGACCGTCGCCGGCCACGCCAGCGACCCGTCCGTCGTCCGCCGCGTCGCCTCCTGGGCCCGCGCCGCCGCCGGCCGCGCCGAACTCGCCACCCTCCGGCTCGCCCGCTTCGGCGACAACATGCGCGACGTCGCCGTCACCGAGGGCGACAAGGTCGAGGCCCAGCTGCGCCTCGGCGTCTCCGTCAACACCTACGGCGTCAACGACCTCGTCACCGCCGTCGACGCCGCGACCGACGAGGACGTCAACGACCTCGTCAAGGAGTACGACGAGCTCTACCGGCTCGCCCCCGAACTCCGCGCCGGCGGCGACCGGCACGACTCGCTCCGCTACGCCGCCCGCATCGAACTCGGCCTGCGCACCTTCCTCACCGACGGCGGCTTCGGCGCCTTCACCACCAACTTCGAGGACCTCGGCGGCCTGCGCCAGCTCCCCGGCCTCGCCGTCCAGCGCCTGATGGCCGACGGCTACGGCTTCGGCGGCGAGGGCGACTGGAAGACCGCCGTCCTGCTGCGCACCCTCAAGACCGCCGCCGCGGGCCTGCCCGGCGGCACCTCCTTCATGGAGGACTACACCTACCACCTGGAGCCCGGCCAGGAACTCATCCTCGGCGCCCACATGCTGGAGGTCTGCCCGACCATCGCCGCCGCCACCCCCTCCTGCGAGATCCACCCGCTGTCGATCGGCGGCCGCGAGGACCCCGTCCGCCTGGTCTTCGACGCCGAACCCGGCCCCGCCGTCGTCGTCGGCATGGCCGACCTCGGCGACCGCTTCCGCCTCGTCGCCAACGAGGTCGACGTCGTCGCCCCCACCGAGCCGCTGCCCCACCTGCCGGTCGCCCGCGCCGTCTGGAAGCCCCGCCCCGACCTGCGCACCTCCACCGAGGCCTGGCTCACCGCCGGCGGGCCCCACCACACCGTCCTCACCCGGGCCCTCGGCGCCGAGGAGCTCGACGACCTCGCCGAGATGCTCTCCGTCGAACTCGTCCTCGTCGACGCCGACACCACCATGCGCCGCTTCACCCGCGAACTGCGCTGGAACCAGGCCTACCACCGCCTCGCCAAGGCCCTCTGAGCCCCGCTCACCGGCCGTGCCCGACGGGCCCGTGCCTCCGCGTCCCGCGGGGGTGCGGGCCCGTCCGCGTCCGCCCTCAGCGGCTCGGCACCGGGCGGCGCAGCAGGTACAGCCCGGCGAAGACCGTCAGCAGCGCCATGCAGACGATGAACACCACCCCCGCGTCCTCCAGCCCCACCGGCTCGGACAGCACACCCACGCCGATCACCGGGATCGAGATCCCGGTGTACGCCACCACGAACAGCGAGGAGATCGACCCGGCCCGGTGCTCCGCGGGCGCCGCGGCAGCCACCGCACCCACCGAACCGCGCAGCGCCAGCCCCTGGCCCGAACCGCCGACCAGCGCACTCAGCACCAGCAGCGCCAGCAGTTCTGCCAACAGCGCGCCGCCGAGCAGCGCCAACCCCACCAGCAGCACCGCGCAGCCCAGCGGCAGCGCCCGCCGCGCGCCCAGCGACCCGGCCGCCAACTGGCCGCCCGTCGACGCCAGGAACGTCGCGAAGACGATCAGGCCGATCAGTGCCCGGTTGTGCACGTCCAGGGTCTGCGCCAGGAACGCCGGCGACACCGCCGTGAACACCCCCAGCAGCGCGAACCCGGCGAACGACGCCACCCCCGCCGGTACGAACACCCCGCGCACCTCCGGCGGCAGGCTCGGCGCCTTCACCCGCGCCGCCGACAGCCCCTTCGCCCCCGCCACCGACTCCGGCAGGGCCAGCAGCACGCCCGTCGCGACCGCCACCATCACCAGGTGCACCACGAACGGGAGCACCAGCGGATCCGGCGCGTACTCGGCCAGGACGCCCGACAGCAGCGGGCCCAGCCCCAGGCCGCCCATGTTCGCCGCCGTCGCCGCGAACGCCGCCCGGCCCTCCCGGCCGGCCGGCGCCAGCTCCAGCACGTACGCGGTCGCCGTCCCCGTGAACAGGCCCGCCGAGAGACCCGACATCAGCCGGCCCAGGCACAGCAGCGGCACCCCGCCCTCGAACAGGAAGCAGAAGGCGCTCAGCGCCGCGAAGCCAAGCCCGGCCAGCAGCACCGGCCTGCGGCCCACGGTGTCCGAGACGTTGCCGAACGCCAGCAGCACCCCGATCACCGCGAAGGCGTACACCGCGAAGACCACCGTGACGACCAGCTCGGAGAAGCCCAGCTCCTCCTGGTAGAGCGAGTACAGCGGGGTGGGGAGGGTGGTGCCGGCCATGCAGACCGCGAAGACGCCGGAGGCAGCCAGGTACGCCTTGGCACCGGCCGGACGGCCGCTCTGACGATCGCTCATGCGCCCACGGTACGGGCCCGGCGCCACCGGCCCGCGGGGGCGCGCGTCAGGCGGGCTCCAGCCGCCACCACTGCGCGGGTGTGTCGGCGTCCTCCTGCTGGCGCACCGAGCCGTCCGCGCAGCCCTCCACGGCCTTGCCGCTGATCACCGCGACCACCGTGAAGGTGCCCGGTGCGTCCACGTGCCGTTCGAACAACCACTCCTGGGCGCCGAAGCCGTTCGGCGACCACTGCTGGATCGGCACCCCGTCCTCCGTGCGGGCACCCATGACGTCGAGGCGCTTGCCGCTCGCGGCGTTCTCCAGGTGGTACAGGCCCGCCCCGGGATGCACCGGCGACACCCGCCAGACCTGGGCCTCGCTGCCGTCGTCGGCCGCGTGCCGGGCCTTCGCCCCGCTGCCGCCGCGCCCGCCGGCGATCTCCAGCAGCAGTCCGCTGCCGACGTTGCGCAGCCGGTAGCGGCCCTCCGTCACCGGCCCGTGCGCCGACCCGCCCGACCGTGCTCCGCCCATGTGGTGTCCTGCCGCCGCCCGGCCGCCCGGGTGCGGCCGTCCTCGGAGGTCCACGCTACGCGCCGCCACCGACGGAAAGGGCTCCGCCCGGTGTGCGCACACACACCGGGCGGAGCCGTTCGCGCGGGGTCGGGGTCAGGAGCCGACCTTGCGCTTGTTCCAGACGTCGAAGCCGACTGCGGCGAGCAGCACCAGGCCCTTGATGACCTGCTGGTAGTCGGTGCCGACGCCGACCAGGGACATGCCGTTGTTCAGGACGCCGAGGACCAGGCCGCCGATGATCGCGCCGAGCACCGTGCCGACGCCGCCGGAGGCGGAGGCGCCGCCGATGAAGGCCGCCGCGATCGCCTCCAGTTCGAAGTTGATGCCGGCCTGCGGGGTGCCGGCGTTGAGCCGGGCGGCGAAGACCAGGCCGGCCAGGGCCGCGAGCACGCCCATGTTGACGAAGGCGAGGAAGACGACCCGCTTGCTCTTCACGCCGGAGAGCTTCGCGGCGGGTTCGTTGCCGCCGATCGCGTAGGTGTGCCGGCCGATGATCGAGTTCCGCATCAGGTAGCCGAAGCCGACCAGCAGCGCGCCGAGGATCAGCAGCACGATGGGGGCGCCGTGGTAGCTGGCGAGCAGCAGGGTGAAGACGAGGACGGCGGCGGTGATCGCGGCGAGCTTGGCGAGGAAGAAGCCGACCGGCAGCAGTTCCAGGCCGTAGGAGGCGGCCTGGCGGCGGCCGCGGACCTCCTGCAGCACGGCGATCGCGAGCACGCCGAGGCCGAGCAGCAGGGTCAGGTTGTGGTAGTTGGTGTGCGGGCCGACCTCGGGGAGGAAGCCGCTGGAGATCTTCTGGAAGCCCTTGGGGAACGGCGCGATGGACTGGCCCTGGAGCAGGATCTGGGTGCCGCCGCGGAAGAGCAGCATGCCGGCCAGGGTGACGATGAACGAGGGGATGCCGATGTAGGCGATCCAGAAGCCCTGCCAGGCGCCGGCGACCGCGCCGATCAGCAGGGCGAGCACCAGGGCGAGCGGCCACGGCAGGTCGTGCTTGACCATCATCACCGCCGCCGCCGCTCCGACGAAGGCGGCCAGTGATCCCACCGACAGGTCGATGTGGCCGGCGATGATGACGATCATCATGCCGATCGCCAGGATCAGGATGTAGCCGTTCTGCTGGATCAGGTTGGTGATGTTGAGCGGCTTCAGCAGGGTGCCGTCGGTCCAGATCTGGAACAGCACCACGATCAGCGCGAGGGCGACCAGCATGCCGTACTGGCGGACGTTGCCGCGCAGCGCGTCGGCCAGCACGGCGCCGGTGGAGCGGGTCCGTGCGGGGGCCGCCGGGCCCGGCGGGGTCGTCGGGGTGGTCTGGGTCTGGGCCATGCCTTACACCTGCTCGGGTCGGGGTGCTGCGGTCTGCGGGGCGGCGGTCTGCGGGGCGGCGCTCACGGTCATGAGGCGCATCAGGGACTCCTGGTCGGCGTCGGCACGGGCCACCTCGCCGGTGATCCGGCCCTCGGCCATGGTGTAGATCCGGTCGCACAGGCCCAGGAGTTCGGGGAGTTCGGAGGAGATCACCAGCACGGCCTTGCCCTGTGCGGCGAGGTCGGCGATCACCTGGTAGATCTCGGCCTTGGCGCCGATGTCGATGCCGCGGGTCGGCTCGTCGAGGATCAGCACCTCCGGTCCGGCGAAGATCCACTTGCTGAGGACGACCTTCTGCTGGTTGCCGCCGCTGAGCTTGCCGGTCTCGGCGAACACCGAGGGCGCCTTGATGTTCATCGACGCCCGGTAGGCCTCGGCGACCTTGGTCTCCTCGTGCCGGTTCACCCAGCCCCGCCGGGCGACCTTGCCGAGCGCGCTCAGCGTGATGTTCCGGCTGATGTCGTCGATGAGGTTGAGGCCGAGGTGCTTGCGGTCCTCGGTGACGTACGCGATGCCGTGGCCGATCGCCTGCGGCACCGTCCGGGTGGAGACCTCCCGGCCGTGCACCAGCACCCGTCCTCCGGTGTACCGGCCGTAGGAGCGGCCGAAGACGCTCATCGCGAGTTCGGTGCGGCCGGCGCCCATCAGGCCGGCGATGCCGACGATCTCGCCGGCGCGGACGGTCAGCGAGGCGCCGTCGACGACGTTGCGGTGGTGGTCGATCGGGTGCTGGACGGTCCAGTCCTCGACGGCGAAGGCGACCTCGCCGATCGCGGGGGTGCGCTCGGGGTAGCGGTGCTCCAGGTCGCGGCCGACCATGCCGCGGATGATGCGGTCCTCGGCGATGCCGTCGGCGCCGACCGGGATGGTCTCGATGGTGCGGCCGTCGCGCAGCACGGTGACGGAGTCGGCGACCCGGGCGATCTCGTTGAGCTTGTGCGAGATGATGATGCAGGAGATGCCCTGGGCCTTGAGCTCCAGCATCAGGTCGAGCAGCTTGCGGCTGTCCTCGTCGTTCAGCGCCGCGGTGGGCTCGTCGAGGATGAGCAGCTTCACCTCCTTCGCGAGCGCCTTGGCGATCTCGACGAGCTGCTGCTTGCCGACGCCGATGTCGGCGATCCGGGTCTGCGGGTTCTCGTGCAGGCCGACCCGCTTGAGCAGGGCGGCGGCGTGGGTGAGCGTCCGGTGCCAGCTGATGATGCCGCGCGTGGCGTGCTCGTTGCCGAGGAAGATGTTCTCGGCGATCGACAGGTACGGCACCAGGGCGAGCTCCTGGTGGATGATCACGATGCCGCGCTGTTCGCTGGCCCGGATGTCCTTGAACCGGCAGGGCTCGCCCTCGAAGAGGATCTCGCCCTCGTAGCTGCCGTGCGGGTAGACGCCGCTCAGCACCTTCATCAGGGTGGACTTGCCGGCGCCGTTCTCGCCGCAGATCGCGTGGATCTCCCCGGCGGCGACGCTGAGCTCGACGTCGGAGAGGGCTTTGACGCCGGGGAAGGTCTTGGTGATCGAACGCATCTCGAGGACAGGTCCGGCCATGGGGTGCTTCCGTATCTCTGGGGGCGGCGGGGCGGGGGCGGTCCCGCCCCGCCGCCGGGTCGGCGGCCCGTGCGGGCCCGGGGCTACTTCAGCTGGTCGGCCGTGTACTGGCCGCCGTCGACGAGGACCTTGGCGTAGTTCTCCTTGTCGACGCTGACCGGCTGCAGCAGGTAGGCCGGGACGACCTTGGCGCCGTTGTCGTACTGGGTGGTGTCGTTGGTCTCCGGCTTGCCGCCGGTGAGCACCGCGTCGCCCATCTGGACGGCGACCTTGGCGAGTTCGCGGGTGTCCTTGTAGACGGTCTGGGTCTGCTCGCCCGCGATGATCGACTTCACCGAGGCCAGCTCGGCGTCCTGGCCGGTGACGATCGGCAGCGCCTTGCCGGCGCTGCCGTAGCCGACGCCCTTGAGCGAGGAGAGGATGCCGATCGAGATGCCGTCGTAGGGCGAGAGCACCGCGTCCACGTGGGCGCTCGTGTAGGACTTGCTCAGCAGGTTGTCCATCCGGGACTGTGCGACGCCGCCGTCCCAGCGCAGCGTGGCGACCTGGTTGAAGGCGGTCTGGCCGCTCTGCACGACGAGCTTCTTGCTGTCGAGGTACGGCTTGAGGACGCTCATCGCGCCGTTGAAGAAGAACTGCGCGTTGTTGTCGTCGGGCGAGCCGGCGAACAGCTCGACGTTGAACGGGCCCTTGCCGTCCTTGAGGCCGAGCTTGTCGGCGATGTACGTGCCCTGCAGCACGCCGACCTTGAAGTTGTCGAAGGTGGCGTAGTAGTCGACGTTCTTGGTGCCGCGGATCAGCCGGTCGTAGGAGATCACCGGGATGTGGGCGTCGGCGGCCTTCTGCAGCACGTCGGTGAGCGAGGAGCCGTCGATCGCGGCGACGACCAGGAGCTTGGCGCCCTTGGTGATCATGTTCTCGATCTGGGACACCTGGTTCTCGACGACGTTGTCGCCGTACTGCAGGTCGGTCTTGTAGCCCTTGCCCTGGAACTCCTTGACCATGTTGTTGCCGTCGTTGATCCAGCGCTCGGAGGACTTGGTCGGCATGGCGATGCCGACCAGCCCGCCCTTGGCGCCGTCCTTCGACGCGCCGTCGCCGTCGCCGACGCCGTTGGCGCTCTGGCCGCAGGCCGCCAGCGACAGCGCGAGACCGGCCGCGGCGAGGGCCGTAGAGAGCTTCCGCACAGTTCCTCCAGGGGTGTGCCGCGACCGGGGCGGGCGGGGAGCGCCGGGTCGGTCGAGCGGTGGTTCGGGGGCAGGTGTCGAGCAGGGGTGGGCGCCAGGGGGCCGACCGGTTCGGTCAGGTCCCTGTCCGGGGCCCTGGCCTGGCGTTACCTGAGTGTTAACGCTCACAAGAAGCCCGTCAAGAGGGGCTGGAGTCACCATCGGGTCACGTGCGGGCATAGATATGGAAGCGCTGTGCAGGCTGCTTGACGGGCGGACTGTTAGCGCTAACAATTTGCCCGGGAGAGGCTGCCCGGACGCACGGGAGCCGCCCCCGCCGGTGGGCGGGGGCGGCTCTGCGGACCTGCGGTTCTGCTGCCTCGCGGTTCTGCGGACCTGCGGTCGTCAGCCGGTGAAGCCGGCCGTGATCGAGGTGAACTGCCAGTTGTTCTGGTTGATGCCGGAGCAGTTCTCGGCCACGCCGCCGCCGGCGCACGGCCGGTCGCGGTTGACCGACCAGAAGGCGAGGCGGGCGATGTGGTTGGTGTTGGCCCAGTCGCGGATGCTCGTCCAGGTCGCCGGCGTGGTGGTCTCCTGGTTGTCCGAGAGACCGTTCATGCCGGAGATGCCGACGTGGGCGTAGGCGGTGGCGTCGTCCCAGCCGAAGGTCGACTTCAGCTTGTTCTTCAGGCCGTTCGCCGCGCTGACGGTGCTGCCGTACATGTCGGCGCCGCCGCCGAAGTCGAACGGCATGATGGTGAAGACGTCGATGTCGGCGCCGAGCGCCTTCGCCTGCTCGATCAGCCGGTTGCCGTAGTAGGTCGGGCCGGTGGTCGCGGTGCCGAAGGTGAGGATCGTCCGCAGGCCCGGGTTGTTCTGCTTGACGATCTTCAGGGCGCCGAGGATGCGGTCCTGGACGACGGTGTTCTCGAACTCGTCGGTGTTCTCGATGTCGACGTCGATCGCCTTCAGCCCGTACGCGCTGATCACCTGCTGGTAGGCGGCGGCCAGGGCCTCGGGGGTGGCGCAGTTCGGGCCGAGCTTGTTGCCCTGCCAGCCGCCGATCGACGGGACGACGTCGCCGCCGGCCGCCCGGATCGCGTTGATCGTCTGCTGGTCGACGCCGCCGGTGAGCGGACGCTGGCCGTCCCAGGACGGGTTGCAGCCGCCCGAGGAGAGGATGAACGCCATGGTGAACCACTTGATGCCGGTGGCGCTCATCACCGTGGTCGCGGACGGCGGCTCGCCCCAGCCCATGTAGAGGTAGGGCGCGGCCTGCTTGAAGCCGGTGCCGCCGCCCCCGCCGCCGGAGCCGGTCGTGGCCGAGACGGCGTTGGAGGCGGCCGAGGTGTTGCCCGCCGCGTCCCGAGCCTTGACGGTGAAGGTGTAGGAGGTGCTCGCGGCCAGGCCGGTCACGGTCGCCGAGGTGCCGGTGCTGCTGGCCACCACGTTCGAGCCGCTGTAGACGTCGTAGCCGGTCACGCCGACGTTGTCGGTGGAGGCGTTCCACGACAGCGAGACGGTCGAGGAGGTCGTGCCGGTCGCGGCGAGTCCGCCCGGCGCGGTCGGCGCCTGGGTGTCGCCGCCGCCCCCGCCGCCGCCCGGGCCGTCCAGGCTGATGTCGTCGGCGTAGTAGGTGCCCTGGCCGTACCAGCCGTGGGTGAAGATCTGCGCGCTGGTCTGGCTCGCGCCGGTGGTGAAGGTCACCGACAGCTGCTGGTACGAGGCGGCGGACGGCGTCCAGGTGGAGGCGCCGCCGGTCACGCCCAGGTAGACGTAGTTGCCGCGGACCCAGCCGGACAGCGTGTACGTGGTGTTGGGCTGCACCGAGACGGTCTGGGTGCACTGCGCGGTGTCGCTCGCGCTCGCCGCGGCGGCGAGCGCCTTGCTGCCGGAGTGGACGGGGGAGCCCACCACCGAGCCGAGCCCGCCGGTGCAGGACCAGCCGCTGAGCGTGCCGCTCTCGAAGCCGGGATTGGTGAGCAGGTTGGCCGCCTGGGCCGTAGCGGGCAGGGCGACGGCCGCGGCCGAGCCCAGCGCGACGGCGCCGAGCGCCGCCACGAGGCGGTTGCGGGAACGCACAGGACCTCCAGTGGGGGATGGGGGTTGCGGCCGCAGGGGTGCGGGGGAGCCGTGCAGGCCGCGTGCACCGCCAAGATGGACTAGACCAATATCGGGTGTCAAGGGCCCGTCAACGCCCATCGGCGGAACCGCACTTGGCCCGGCACGGCACCCTCCCAGGTGGGACCGCCCGGGACCGGCGGCCGAGCCCCCGCGCAGCCGCGGAAATATTCGCTGGCGCGGCCCCGCCGGCCGTGGCTACCGTGGTGCCGTTCGGGAGGGCCCGCCGAGGGCCGTCCCCCCGTCGTGCCAGCCCTGCACACCCGGAGGTGAGGACCGTGATGACCGTCGCTGCGCTGGACGCTGCCCGCGTCCGTACGTCGTTCACTCCCACCCCCGTGGCCACCGGCTGACTTCCACGACTCCTTGACGCGCCGTCGGGCGCGCACCGCCGGGGCCACCCTCGCCGAAGGGCCCACCCCACCGTGACCAGCTCCACCTCCGCCGCCCTCCCGCTCTCCGCCCACGGCTGGAACGAGGACAGGGCAGCCGAGTTCGCCTTCTACGCCGAGGCGGGGCTCACCCCCGCCCTGATCTCCCGCGTCGACCGCGGCCAGTGCGACGTCCTGCTCGCCGACCCCGAGTCCGGCGAGCTGCGCACCGTCCGCGCCGACACCCGGCCGGTCGGCGACCCCGACCCGGTCAAGTGCCCCTGCACCGGGGACTGGGCCGCCGTCGACCTCGCCGCGCAGCCCCTGCCCACCGTCTCCGCCCTGCTGGGCCGGAGCACCGCGATCGTCCGCAAGACCGCGGGCGGCCGCTCCGACGGCCAGGTGCTCGCCGCCAACGTCGACACCGTCATGATCGCGGTCTCGCTCGCCGCCGACCCGGACCTCGGGCGGATCGAGCGCTTCCTCGCCCTCGCCTGGGAGAGCGGCGCCGTCCCGCTGGTCGTCCTCACCAAGGCCGACCTGGTCGACGACGCCGACTTCATCCGCGAGGACGTGGAGAAGATCGCCCCGGGCGCCGCCGTGCTCACCGTCAGCGCCGAGACGGGCGAGGGCATGGACGAGCTGCGCGCCCACCTGCCCGGCGCGACCGCCCTGGTCGGCCAGTCCGGCGCGGGCAAGTCCACGCTCACCAACGCCCTCGCCGGCCGGCACGCGATGGCCGTCCAGGAGACCCGCTCGGTCGACGAGAAGGGCCGCCACACCACCACCACCCGGGAGCTGATCCCGCTGCCGGACGGCGGCGTGGTCATCGACACCCCCGGGCTGCGCGAGGTCGGCCTGTACGGCGGCGAGGGCGTCGACCTCGCCTTCGCCGACATCGCCGCGATCGCCGAGCGGTGCCGCTTCGACGACTGCAGCCACCGCTCCGAGCCGGGCTGCGCGGTCGCCGCCGCGCTGGAGGACGGCACGCTGCCGCAGCGCCGGATGGACAGCTACCTCAAGCTCCAGCGCGAGAACGAGTGGATCGCCTCGCGCAGCGACGCCCGGGTCGCCGCCGAGCGGGCCAGGAAGTGGAAGGCCGTCACCAAGTCGATGCGGGGCTCGTCGAGCCCCACCCGGCACGACCCGCGCCGCACCCGCTGAGCCGGG
>NZ_BAAALD010000030.1:0-30849 GCF_039528095.1 Kitasatospora arboriphila | reverse complement strand
GGGGCGAGGGGGGGGAGGGCCCCCACCAGGCGGGGGGGGGCCGCGGCCCCCCCCCCCCCGCCCCCCCCCCCCCCCCCGGGGGGGGGGGGGGGGCCGCGGGCCCCCGCCGGGCCCGGCGGCCGGACGCCCGCCCCGACCGGGCGGGCGGACATGCCCGTGCGGCTGCCGGAGCCCCCACAGCCCCCGGCAGCCGCACGGCGTTCTCGGCCGGCCCGTCAGGCCGGCAGGTCCCCCGTCCGGATCACCTCCGCGTACCAGCGCGCACTCTCCTTGGGGGTGCGCCGCTGGCTCGCGAAGTCCACGTGGACGATGCCGAACCGCTTGCTGTAGCCGAACGCCCACTCGAAGTTGTCCAGCAGCGACCAGAGGAAGTAGCCGCGGACGGGCGCCCCGTCGGCGATCGCCCGGCGGACGGCGGCCAGGTGGCCGTGCAGGTAGGCGATCCGCTCCGGGTCGCGCACCGTACCCGTCGGGTCGCAGTAGTCCTCGTACGCGGCGCCGTTCTCCGTGACCAGCAGCGGCAGGCCCGGCAGGTCGTCGCGCAGCCGGGTGAGCAGCTCGTACAGGCCCTCGGCGTCCACCGGCCAGCCCATCGCGGTGCGGCTGCCCTCGGCGGGCAGGAAGCGCACGCCGCGGTCGGCCGGCCACGGCGAGAGGTCGCCGGCGTGGCCGTCCTGGCGGGCGGCCGGGTTCTGCGGGTCGTCCGCGGCGACCACGGTCGGGGTGTAGTAGTTGATCCCCAGCGAGTCGATCGGGCGGGAGATCTCCGCCAGGTCGCCGTCGTGGACGAAGGACCAAGCGGTGACCCCCGCGGTGTCCGCCAGCACGTCCGCCGGGTAGCGGCCGTGGAACACCGGGTCCAGGAAGATCCGGTTCGCCAGGCCGTCGATCCGCCGCGCCGCGTCCAGGTCGCCCGCGTCCTGCGTCAGCGGGCGGACGGCCGCCAGGTTCAGCGTCAGCGACACCTCGGCGTCCGCCGGCAGCGCCGAGCGCAGCGCCGCGGTGCCCAGGCCGTGCGCCAGCAGCAGGTGGTGGTGGGCCGTCAGGGCCGCTGCCGGGTCGGTGCGGCCCGGCGCGTGGATGCCGTTGCCGTACCCGAGGAACGCGCTGCACCACGGCTCGTTGAGCGTCGTCCAGGTGCCGATCCGGTCGCCGAGGCGCTCGGCCGCGACCTGCGCGTACTCGGCGAAGCGGTACGCGGTGTCGCGGTTCGTCCAGCCGCCCGCGTCCTCCAGCTCCTGCGGGAGGTCCCAGTGGTAGAGCGTCGCCACCGGGGCGACCCCGGCCTCGAGCAGTTCGTCGACCAGCCGGTCGTAGAAGGCCAGGCCGGCCTCGTTCACCGGGCCGCGGCCGCCGGGTACGATCCGCGGCCAGGCCAGCGAGAAGCGGTACGCGCCGAGCCCGAGCGAGGCCATCAGGGCCACGTCCTCGCGGTACCGGTGGTAGTGGTCGGCGGCGATGTCGCCGGTGTCGCCGTTGCGGACCTTGCCCGGCGTGCGGCTGAAGGTGTCCCAGATGGACGGCGTGCGGCCGTCCTCGGCGGCGGCGCCCTCGATCTGGTAGGCGGCGGTGGCCGCGCCCCAGACGAAGCCGGCCGGGAAACCGGTGCGGACGGGGGAGGGGAGGGCTTCGACGGACATGTCGCCTTCCGGGGAGAGTGGTTGGGGATGCACGGGGGCGGGGGCGGCTCAGCCCTTGACGGCGCCCTGCATGATGCCGCCGACGATCTGCCGGCCCAGCAGCGCGAACACCAGCAGCACCGGGAGCGTGCCGAGCAGGGTGCCGGCCATCACGACCGACTGGTCCGGTACGTACCCCTGGCCGAGCGACTTCAGCGCCACCTGCACCGTCGGGTTCTGCGAACTCAGCGCGACGATCGGCCAGAAGAAGTCGTTCCAGGTGGCCATGAAGGTCAGCATGCCGAGCACGGCCATGCCCGGACGGGCCACCGGCAGCACGATCGAGCGGAAGATCCGCAGCGCCGAGGCGCCGTCGACCCGGCCGGCCTCGATCAGCTCGTCCGGCAGCGCCTGGATCAGGAACTGCCGCATGAAGAACACGCCGAACGCCGAGACCAGCGAGGGCAGGATCACCGCCGGCAGCTTGTTCTGCAGGTCCATCTTCACGATCACCATGAACAGCGGGATCACGCCCAGCTGCGGCGGGATCATCATGGTGCCGACCGTGACGGCCAGCAGCAGCCCGCGGCCGCGGAAGCGCAGCTTGGCGAAGGCGAAGCCGGCCAGCGTCGAGGAGAGCACCACGCCGGCGGTCACCGCGGCGGACACCAGCAGCGAGTTCCACAGCGCGGTGCCGATCGCGGCCTGCTGCAGCGCCTCGCCGAAGTTGTGGAACAGGTTCGGCCCCGGGGTGAGCGACGGAGTCGCCGCGCTCAGCTCGGAGTTGGTCCGGCTGGCCGCCACCACAGTCCAGTAGAACGGGAAGACGAACAGCAGCGTGGCAGTGCCCAGCACCGCGTACGCGAGCGGGCCGCCCTGCAGGGGGGAGCGCTTGGCAAGCATCATCTCGATCACCGGTCCGTACGGTTGCGCCGGGCGGCGATCGCCGCGTTGAGCAGGGCGAGCACCACGATCAGCAGGAACATCACCCACGCCACGGCCGCCGCGCGGCCCAGGTGGAAGAAGGTCCAGCCCTGCTCGTACATGTAGAGGCCGAGGGTCTGGTACTGGTGCGAGATGCCGCCGCCCGAGTTGCCCTCGTACAGCAGCGGTTCGCCGAACAGCTGGGTGGCGCCGATGGTGGACACCACCACGGTGAAGACGATCGTCGGACGCAGACCGGGGATCGTCACGTGGCGGAACTGCTGCCAGCGCGAGGCGCCGTCCATCGCCGCCGACTCGTACAGCTCGCCCGGGATCGCCTGCATGCCGGCCAGGTAGATCAGCGCGTTGTAGCCCGTCCACCGCCAGGTGACGATCGCGGACACGCCGAGCTGCGAGGCCCAGGTGCTCGCCTGCCAGTCCACCGGGGAGAGGCCGACCGAGGTGAGCAGCCAGTTGATCAGACCGTAGTCGCGGCCGAACAGCTGGGCGAAGACCAGGGTGGCGGCCGCCACCGAGGTCGCGTACGGCATCAGCATCGCGACCCGGAAGAACGTCCGGCCGCGCAGCTTGTAGTTGAGCAGGTGCGCCAGGCCGAGCGCCATCAGCAGCTGCGGCACGGTCGACAGCACACCGATGGTGAAGGTGTTGCCCAGCGCGTTCCAGAAGAAGTGGTCCTCGAACAGCCGGGTGTAGTTCTGCAGGCCCAGCCAGTCCATCTGCTCCGAGGTCTGCAGCTCCACCCGGTGCAGCGACACGTACGCGGTGTACACCAGCGGGAACAGCCCGAAGGCGGCGAACAGGACGAAGAACGGCGCGACGAACCCGTACGGGGCGATCCGCCCCGCCGCACGCGGGGCGGACCATCGCGCCGCGGCGGCCGGCGCCGGCTGCCCGGGGCGCCGCCCGGCGGCCGGGGCCGGGGGAGAGGAGATGGCCATGGGGAGTCCTCGGACGGGGCCCCCGGCCGGACGGGCCGGGGGCCGGTGATCAGGCGTCTGTCACTGCCGGAGCATCAGTTGCCGTTGGCCTTCTTGACGTTGTCCAGCGCGTGCTGCCAGGCGGTGGCCGGAGCGGTGTTGGTGCGCTCCACCTCGCCCAGCGCGTCGGTGAACGCCTTGCCGATCACGCCGTCGTCCGTGCCCAGCACCTGGGCCGGCATCGCGGCCGCGGACTCGCTGAAGATCTGGCCGATCGGCGCGTTGTTGAAGTACGGGTCCTGGACCGACTTGATCTCGGCCTGCGCCGCCGTGCTCGACGGGAAGGAGCCCTGCTTGGTGAAGAGCTTCACCTGCTGCTCCTTGGCGGTCAGCCACTTGATCAGCTCGGCGGCCTCCTTCGGGTGCTTGGCCGTCCGCGGGATCGCCAGGTACGAGCCGCCCCAGTTGCCGGTCTTGCCCGGGCCCGCGGCGATGTCCCACTTGCCGGCGGACGCGTCGCCGGCCTGGCCCTTGATGTAGCCGATCATCCAGGCCGGGCAGCTCAGCGTGGCGAACTTGCCGGTGGAGAAGGCCTTGTTCCACTCCGGGGTCCACTGCGGCAGCTTGGCCGACAGACCGTCCGCGACCAGCTTGGTGGAGTCCTCCCACGCGGTCTTGACCGCCGGGCTGGTCTCGTACACCGGCTTGCCGCCCTCGTCGGAGTAGCGCACCTTCTGCTGGCCGACCTCGGCGGTGAACATGCCCGCCGCGCTGTCCGTCCAGGCGTTGCCGGGCTGCGCCTTGGCGGCGTACTGCTTGCCCAGCTCCAGGTAGCCCTGCCAGGTCGACCACTTGGCGGCCAGCTCGGTGCGGTCGGTCGGCAGGCCGGCCGCCTTGAACAGGTCGGTGCGGTAGCAGATCGCCTCCGGGCCGACGTCGGTGCCCGCGCCGAGCACCTTGCCGTCGGCGGTCTTGATCGCCGCGCCCTTCCACCCCACCAGGCCGTCGTTGACGTCGCCGATGCCGACGGTCTTGAGGTCGGTGAACTTGTCGGCCTGCTTCTGCACGACGCTCGCCACCCGGCCGACCTCCAGGCCCTGGATGTCGGCCACGCCGCCGCCGCCGGCCAGCTTGGTCTGCAGGGCCTGCCAGTACTGGGCCTCGTCCTGGGTGTCGGACTGCTTGATGGTGATGTTCGGGTGGGCCTTCATGTACTCGTCGTAGAGGCCGGTCTCCTTGAACCCGAAGGTGCCGAAGAGGTCGATCGTCAGCGTGACCTTGCCGTCGGCGGCGTCCTTCGATGCGGTGCCGCCGGAGGAACAGGCGGTGAGCAACATGGTCGCCGCGAGGGCGGCGGTGCCGAGGGCGGCCGTACGGCGGGCTCTGAACGGGCGCATGGGGATGTCTCCTGACCGGACGGGGTGGGTGGCTGGAGTCTGCGAAGGGGAGCACTGACGAGCGAGCGCTCTCCGCGGGCCGCCGGCATGTCGATGCCCGGTGCCTCATTTCTGAGAGCGCTCTCAGCGATGCAAGGAGAGTGCCGGGATCGGCGGGTGGCCGTCAAGGGGTCGAAACCTGACCGTAACCTCGGAGCCCGGCCTTCCGTCCTGGCCCTACGGGCCTTTCCCGCCTTCGGTGCGGCCGTTCGGCGGATTCGGTTCAGCGCATTGACACTCCGTCGGATCCGGCCCTACCGTCCGATCGCTGAGAGCGCTTTCAAAACCCCACCCTCACACTCACCCGTCCCCCACCCCCACCCGAGGTGGACCCGATGAAGCTCAGATCCCTGCGCAGCCCGGCCGCGGCGGTCACCGCCCTCGCCCTGGCGGCCGCCGCCGCCCTCACCGCGACCGTCGCCGCCGGCAGCGCCGCCGCCGCGACCGTCCCGGTCGGCCTCGGCGGATACGCCGACACCCGCCCCGCCGGCACGGTCGGGCCGAGCAACTCCGACGGCGCCCCCGTCACCCCCAAGGTCACCGCCCGGGCGGCCGGCAAGGCCGCCCCCACCAACGACTGGTGGTCCTCGCTGATCTACCAGCGCTACGCGGGCAACCCGTACTCCGAGAACATGTACGCCCACCCGTTCACCTTCAAGGCGAACGCGAGCGGCCTGGAGGTGGGCTACCCCACCACGCCGACCATCACCTCCGACGGGCGCCAGTACGACTTCACCCACACCCGCGACCTCACCCTCGGCGTGGCCGGCCTCAACTCCCCGGACACCAAGGTCGACGGCTGGTCCGACTGGACGGTCACCCCCTACTGGGCCGACGGCGGCCACACCTTCAGCGCCACCGTCGGCCACGGCCTGCCGTACGTCTACGCGCACGCCACCGGCGGCGCCGCCCAGATCACCACCGCGGGCACCCCGACCGTCTTCTCCGACCAGGGCAACGTCCTCGGCATCACCGTCGGCGGCCACCACTACGGCCTCTTCGCCCCCACCGGCACCGACTGGACGGTCAGCGGCAGCACCCTCACCGCCGCCCTCGGCGGCAAGGACTACTACTCCGTCGCCGTGCTGCCCTCGCCCGCCGACCTCGCCCGGTACCGCACCTACGCGTACAACTTCGTCACCGACACCAAGGCCACCTGGACCTACCAGGAGGCCGCCGGCACGCTGAACACCACCTACACCGCCACCACCACCGCGCAGGAGGGCACCGGGACGGGCACCCTGCTCGCCCTCTACCCGCACCAGTGGCAGGCCACCGCCGACCCGCTGACCTCCCTCTCCTACACCTCGCCGCGCGGCACCATGAAGGTCCGCGAGGGCACCTCGTTCACCACCGCGCAGGCCGTCACCGGCGTGCTGCCCTCACTGCCCGACCTCGGCGCCTACGACCGCACCGCGCTCGACACCATGGTCAAGGCCGAGGCGAACGCCGCCGACCCGTGGCAGGGCGCCACCGACACCTACTGGACGGGCAAGGCCCTCGGCCGGCTCGCCCAGCTCGTGCCCG
Source organism: Kitasatospora arboriphila (assembly GCF_039528095.1). Classification (NCBI taxonomy): domain Bacteria; kingdom Bacillati; phylum Actinomycetota; class Actinomycetes; order Kitasatosporales; family Streptomycetaceae; genus Kitasatospora; species Kitasatospora arboriphila. The sequence continues at coordinate 24,405 of NZ_BAAALD010000030.1, read as the reverse complement.
TCGCCGACCAGCTCGGCGACACCGCCACCCGCGACAAGCTGATCGGCCTGCTCAAGGGCAAGCTCGAAACCTGGTTCAAGGGCACCGGCTCGTCCGTCTTCGCCTACGACGCCACCTGGAAGACGCTGATCGGCTACCCCGCCTCCTACGGCACCGACGCCGAACTCAACGACCACCACTTCCACTACGGCTACTTCGTCCAGGCCGCCGCCACCGTCGCCCGCTACGACTCGGCCTGGGCCGCCGACTCCGCCTGGGGCGGCATGGTCAAGCTGCTCGCCAAGGACGCCGCCAACGCCGACCGCACCGACGACCGCTTCCCGCTGCTGCGCAACTTCGACATCTACGCGGGCCACGGCTGGGCCTCCGGCCACGCCGGCTTCGCCGCCGGCAACAACCAGGAGTCCTCCTCCGAGGGCCTCAACTTCAGCTCCGCGCTGATCCTCTACGGCTCCGCCACCGGCGACACCACCCTGCGCGACCTCGGCGTCTACCTGTACACCACCGAGGCCAACGCCGTTCAGCAGTACTGGTTCGACGCCGACCACAGCGTCTTCCCGAGCACCTTCGGCCACGCCACCGTCGGCATGGTCTGGGGCAGCGGCGCCGCCTACTCCACCTGGTGGACGGCCTCGCCCGGCATGATCCACGGCATCAACTTCCTGCCCCTCAACGGCGGATCGCTCTACCTCGGCCGCCGCCAGGACGACCTGCGCGCCAACCTCGCCGAACTCAAGGCCAACAACGGCGGCGCCTTCACCGACTGGCGGGACCTCCTCTGGGAGACCGAGGCCCTCGAAGACCCGGCCGCCGCCAAGGCCGACTGGGACGCCGGGAACGCCGGCTACACCCCGGAGGAGGGCGAGTCCAAGGCCCACACCTACCACTGGATCCACAACCTGGCCTCGCTCGGCACCCTCGACCCGGCGACCACCGCCGACACCCCGACCGCGGCGGTCTTCACCAGCGGCGGCACCCGCACCCACGTGGCGCACAACTACACCACCACCGCCCGCACCGTGCACTTCTCGGACGGCTACGCGCTGACCGTGCCCGCCCGCTCCACCGCCAGCGAGCGCGGCAGCCGGCAGGACGGCGGCACCGGCGGCGTCACGCCGTCGCCCACCCCGACCGGATCGCCGACCGCGTCGCCCAGGCCCACCCCGACCCCGACGCCCACCCCGACCGCGACGCCCACCCCGACCGCGACGGCCACCCCGACCGCGACGGCCACCACCGGCAACACCTTCCACCTGCAGCCCGGCGGCGCCCTGACCACCGCCTACGGCACCGCGGCCGCCACCGACACGCTGCCCTCCGCGGGCGGCACCAACCACGACGGCACCCCGTACCAGGCCAAGGTCTACGAGATCCGCAACCTCAGCGGCACCGTGAAGCCCGGCGCGGCCACCGACTTCGACCTCTGGGTCGACGCCGGCAGCGCCGTCGGCCTCGGCCAGCAGGCCAGGATCTCCTACGACCTGACCGGCGACGGGACCTTCGAACGCGTCGAGACCTACCGGTACTTCGCCACCGACCCGGTCGCCGGCTGGGAGCGCTACTCCGGCACCGCGGCCGGACTCGCCTCCGCCACCGGCACCCTCGGCACCCTCGACCACGGCACCGTCCGGATCGAGGTCTGGTCCGCCATCGGCAGCGCCCCCGCCCAGCTGCGGGTCGGCGCCACCCAGACCCAGGGCAGCGCCTCCGTCCTGCGGATCCCGTTCAACTAGTCCCGGGCTTCAGGGGGCGTGGGAGTGATTCCACGCGTCCCTGAGCCGACCGCCCGAACGCCCGCCCCCCGTCCGTCCCGCGCGCATCGCCGGGGCGGACGGGGAGCTCTCGCCCGTCCCGGCCGGGCCGTCTCTTTCGGATCTTGCCGGGCGCGCGACGCCGGGCATCCTCCCCCGGCCTTCGGCCGGGAGGTGCCCCCGGCCGGACGCACCGGCGCATCGGCCGAACACGGTCCAGGACGAGGACGATCCGCCGGCACGCCCAGCCGGGCGCCCACCGCCGCACGCCGATCCGACAAGATCCGAAAGAGAGGGCCTACCGCCCGGCGGGCGCCGGGTCGGGCCCGCCGGCCGCGCCGACGCAGGCCTCGTTGCCCTCGGGGTCGGCCAGCACCCAGTGGGCGGGCGCGAACTCGTCGTTCACCAGACGGCCGCCGGCGGCCATCGCCGCGGCGATCCGGGCCTCGGCCAGGTCGTGCGGCACCCAGACGTCGACGTGGACCCGGTTGCGCTGCGGGCGGGGCTCCGCCATCTGCTGGAAGTAGAACGGCGCCCCGCGGCGCTGCGGGTCGACCAGGTCCTCGGGGCTGCCGGCCCGCTCCCGGTAGCCGAGCAGGGCCCGCCAGAACGCCACCACCGCGGGCCCGGTGAGGGCGTCGACGGTCACCTGGACGGTCTGCACCGCCGACGGGTCCGCCGGAAGCTCCAGCTTGCGGGCCACCGCCGAGATCAGCCGGGCGAGTTCGACGTGCCGCTCGGTCAGCCCGTAGTAGTCCTCGGTGAGCGCGACCAGCCGCACCGTGACGCCCTCGGGCCGCAGGTCGACGTCGGGGGCGTCCGCGCCCGCCCCGGCCAACTCACCGATCTCCTGGACGAATTGCGCGCCGGCCGCGAACGACCCGGTGCGGAAGTAGGCGCAGGCGCCCTCGCCGAGCACCCGCCAGTCCTGCACGCCCTCGCTCTCGTGGAAGTGCCGGGGCCTGATCCGTCCGGTTCCGCTCGCGTCATCGGTCATGCGCGCCAACGTAGCAGGTCGTCGACCAACTACTTCTGCCTGCGGACTACTTCTGCCCGCGGACTACTTGACGCGGTCGACCAGCCGGAACCGCTGCAGGACGAGCGGGGTGGTGTCGTCGACGGTGTAGTGCGGGTCCTCCAGGACGGCCCGCAACTCCGGGCTGTGCCAGAAGTTCTCGTGGCCGGCCCGCCACTCGGCGACCGAGGTGTAGCCCTCGCCCTCGGCCACGGCGTGCGCCAGCCCGACCTCGGCGAGCGGGGCGATCCGCACCTCGGTCAGCTCGATCACCGCGACCACCTGCCCGGCCGAGTCGACCACGGCCTCCCGGTACCCGGGGCCGGGGATGCTCTCGCCGAGCTTCTCGTACTCCGCGACCAGGCCGGTGGTGCTGGTCTTGGAGCCGTCCAGGATCGCCGCGACGAGCGCGTCGCGCAGCGGGCCGGGGAAGGCGAACTCGGCCCTGGGCAGGCCCTCGTGGCTGTCGTGGTCCATCCGGTCAGGCTAGCCCGGCGGTCGGTCGTGGGCATTCGAATTCCGGCCCGGCCGCACCCGGGACCCGTCGCCGGGCAAGCGATTTCCGGTGCGGTGGGCCCCGCGGATGATGTCCACAGGTCAAGTGGGCCCTAAGAGACGCTTAAGGGACTGCGGAGATTTGTATCGTCGCAGGTCAGAGGCTTGGCGTCGATGAGGGGCGGCATTGTCGGCGGGGGTGGCCCGTCGGTAGCGTGTGGGCCCACCGGAGCCGCCCCGGTCGCGAAGAGAGCGCTCTCGCTCCTTCGAGTACGTGCGGTCCTTCCCTGCCCCACCTCCACGTCCCCAGGAAGGGGTGTGCCTGCCATGGCCTCCCACCGCAAACGCCGCTGGTCGCTCGGCGGACTCGTGCTCACGCTCACCACGGCCCTCGTGGGCGCGGCACTGGTCTCCGCCAACGACGCCGTGGCCCCGCGGGCCGGCGCCGCGACCGCCGCACAGACCTGGTCCGACGAGTTCGACGGCCCGGCGGGCCGCGGCCCCGACGCCGCCAAGTGGACCCTGGAGACCGGTGGCGGCGGCTTCGGCAACCACGAGCTGGAGTACTACACCAACAGCACCTCCAACGCCTCGCTGGACGGCCAGGGCCACCTGGTCATCACCGCGAAGAAGAACACCGACCCCGGCCTCGGCTGCTGGTACGGGCAGTGCCAGTACACCTCGGCCCGGCTGAACACCGCCCGGACCTTCACCCAGGCGTACGGCCGGTTCGAGGCCCGGATCAAGATCCCGCGCGGCCAGGGCGTCTGGCCGGCCTTCTGGATGCTCGGCAACGACCTCGGTTCGGCGGGCTGGCCGAACAGCGGCGAGATCGACGTCATGGAGAACATCGGCCGCGAGCCGAACAGCGTGCACGGCACCATCCACGGCCCCGGCTACTCGGGTGCGGGCGGCCTCGGCGCCGCGTACAGCCTGCCCGGCGGCAAGGCCTTCGCCGACGACTTCCACGTCTTCTCCGTCGACTGGAGCCCCAACTCCATCGTCTGGTCGGTCGACGGCACCCCGTACGAGACCCGCACCCCGGCCGACACGCACGGCAACAAGTGGGTCTTCGACCACCCGTTCTTCGTCATCCTCAACCTGGCGGTCGGCGGCGACTGGCCGGGCAGCCCGGACGGCTCGACGGCCTTCCCTCAGACCATGGTCGTCGACTACGTGCGGGCCTCCACCTCGGGCGGCGGCCCGGCGGCGTCGGGCCCGATCCGCGGCATCGGCGGCATGTGCGCCGACGTGGCCGGCGGCTCCAGCGCCGACCGCACCCCGATCCAGTTGCACAACTGCACCGGTAACGCGGCCCAGCAGTGGACGGTCGGCAACGACGGCACCGTCCGCGCCCTCGGCAAGTGCCTCGACGTGGCAGGCGGTTCCACCGAGGCCGGCGCCGTCGTCCAGCTGTACACCTGCAACGGCACCAACGCCCAGAAGTGGACGTACACCGCTGCGCACGACCTGACCAACGTCGGTGCGAACAAGTGCCTGGACGCCAAGGACGGCTCCTCGGCCGACGGCACCCGGCTGCAGACCTGGACCTGCAACGGCACCGCGGCCCAGAAGTGGACCGTCGGCTGACCCCCCCCGGCCCCGGCGGTTCCACCGCGGCGCCCCGCCCCCGGCTCCCTGCCGGGGCGCGGGGCGCCTGCCCGTGCGGGGGCGCCCGCGGCGGCCGACGCCCCTGGGGCGAGTCTGCGATGGCGTACGGATGCCCTCCTCGGGGCGCGTGGGGGCACCCCGGCCGAAGCCCGGGAGAGAACTGTGCGATGCGGATGCGGGCCACCGTGCGGACCGGGGGTGAGCCGGATTCGTCAGGAACACCACTCCCGAACTACGCAGTTCGCCCCCGGTGGCCTTCGGTCGGGAGCTGCCCCACGCGCCCCCGAATCGATCTCCCGAGCGCCCTGCGAAGACAGGTCCTACGGCCGCCGTTCGGGGAGGGGGCGCAGGGTGGGCCAGCGGGCGAGCATGCCCTCGTGCATGGCGGTGGCGAGGCGTGCCAGGTCGCGGGAGGCGGGGGTGTCGGCGGTGAGGCGGCCGACCGTCCGCAGGCGGTGGGCGAGGCGCTGGCGGGCGGTGGCGGTGCCCCAGGTCCAGTCGCGGTGCGGGATCCGGGCCAGGTGGTCGGTGGTGCCGCGGTGGGCGCGCTGGACGAGTGCGTCGCCGCGCAGCAGCCACCCGGCGCAGGCGTCGGCGAGGTCGCCGTCCACCTCGGTGCCGGTGTCGGCGCGCCACTGGGCGCGGTAGGCGGCCTCGGCGGCGGCCAGCCGCTCCCGGGCGGGGGCGGTGGCGCACCAGCAGGTGGGGAACCCGATCCGCAGGTAGGCGAGTTCGACGATGCCGGGCCCGCGGGAGGCCTGCTCGAAGTCGACGAAGCGGAGGCCGTCCCCGGTGTGCAGGTCGTTGCCCGGGCACGGGTCCCCGTGCAGCAGGGCGCGGCCGGGCAGCCGGGCCAACCGGTCGACGATGCCGTCGAGTTCGGCGCGTGCACCGGCCGGTACGACGACGCCGAGCATCCTGGCCAGCCGGAGGAAGGCCGCCACGTCCTCGTCGGTGGGCCCGGACCAGGCGGGCAGGCCGTCGGCGCCGCCGGGGCCGGCCGCGGCGTGCAGCCGGGCCAGGGCGGCCGCGTAGTCGATCACCCAGTCGGCGCGGGGCGTGCCGTCGGCGAGGTGTTCCAGGACGATCACCCGGGCGGACGGGTCCGCTCCGAGGAGTTTCGGGGCGACCGGCGGGTCGGTGCGGGCGGCGAGGCGGAGGGCGGCCGTCTCGCGGGCGTAGCGGTCGTCGGCGCCGGGCCCGTCGCGGAGCTGTTTGACGACCACGGGGGTGCCGGCGAGTTCGGCCCGCCACACCCGGGAGCGGGGGCTGCTGGCCAGCCGGCGGGCTCCGCGGGGCGTGCCGAGTTCGGCCCTCAGCCGCTCCCCGAAGGGCAGTCGTGACCACATGGCGCAATCATCGCACGGGTACGAACCGTCCGGCGAGCGCATTGTTGACGAGGCATCAGGCGGAGCCGCGCACCACCAGTCGGGTCGGCGTGATGACCGAGGTGGGGCCGCGGCGGCCGGTGGTGTCGGTCTGGCCGGTGAGCCGGCGCAGCAGCAGACGGGCCATCAGGCGGCCCATGTCCTCGATGTCCTGGCGGACGGTGGTCAGTGGCGGGTCCGTCCAGGCGGCGATCTGCTCGACGTCGTCGAAGCCGACCACGGCCACGTCCTCCGGCACCCGGCGGCCGGCCTCGCGGAGCACCCGCAGCGCGCCGGAGGCCATCGCGTCGGAGGCGGCGAAGACGGCGTCGAGGTCGGGGCGGCGGGCGAGCAGCTCGGCCATGGCGCGGCCGCCGCCGTCCGGGGTGAAGTCGCCCTCGGCGATCAGGTCGGGGTCGCCGTCGGGCAGCAGGTCGCGGTAGCCGTCGAGGCGGTCGACGGAGGAGGTCTGGTCGAGCGGGCCGGTGATGGTGGCGATCCGCGTCCGGCCGAGGGACTGCAGGTGCTGGACGGCGATCCGGCCGCCGCCGCGGTTGTCGCTGTCCACGTAGGTCAGCTCGCGGTCGGACTCGGCGCCGGGCCAGCCGGGTCGTCCGCCTATCACGAACGGCAGGCCGACCCGGCGGGCGATGTCCGGCAGCGGGTCGCTGTGGTGGAGCGAGAAGAGCAGGGCGCCGTCCACGTGCCCGCCGCCGAGGTAGCGGCCGACGCGTTCGAAGTCGGCCTGGTCCTCGATGAGCAGCAGCACCATCTGGTTGTCCGCGGCGGACAGCTCGCGGGAGATGCCGCGCAGGTGCTTGGCGAAGAACGGGTCGGAGAAGAGCCTGCTCTCCGGCTCGGAGACGACCACGGCGACGGCCTGGTTGCGCCGGGTCACGAGGGTGCGGGCCGCCAGGTTGGGGACGTAGCCGAGCTCGTCGACGGCGCGCTGCACCTTCTCGCGCAGCGAGGCGCGGACGCCGGCGCCGCCGTTCACCACCCGGGAGGCGGTGGCCCGGGAGACGCCGGCCCGTTCGGCGACGGACTCCAGGGTCGGTCTGGGCAGGGCGCCCGCGGTGTCGCCCCGCCCGGCGGGGCCGGGGCCGGGGTGGGATCCGCCGCGGGCCGGTGCGCCGCCGGAGGGCGCGGCGGGTGGTCCGTCGCCGGTGGGCTGGTGCTGCGACACCCTGGGCTCCTCTCACGGATCTGTTCGCATCAGAGCCTATCGGGTGCGTCGAGTCCATTGAGAGCGCTCCCAAAAATCGGGTCGTGTCGGACACCGGGCCTCCTCCCGGGCCCGGACGGCGATGTCCGATTTCCGCCGGTCGGGGCCGTCCGGGTGGCGCAGACTGGAGGGCGTGATCGACGACGAGACCAGGTACCGGGCCGTGGACAGCCGCGACTCCCGCTTCGACGGCGTCTTCTTCACCGCTGTCCGCACGACCGGGATCTACTGCCGGCCGAGCTGCCCGGCGGTGACCCCCAAGCGCGTCAACTGCACCTTCTACCCGACCGCGGCCGCCGCCCAGGGCGCCGGCTACCGCGCCTGCCGCCGCTGCCGCCCGGACTCCGTCCCGGGCTCGCCGGAGTGGAACCACCGCGCCGACCTGGTCGGCCGCGCGGTGCGGCTGATCGGCGACGGCGTCGTCGACCGCGAGGGCGTCGCCGGCCTCGCCGAGCGCCTCGGCTACAGCGCCCGCCAGCTGCAGCGCCAGCTCACCGCCGAACTCGGCGCCGGCCCGCTCGCCCTGGCCCGCGCCCAGCGCGCGCAGACCGCCCGGCTGCTGCTGCAGACCACCGAGCTGCCGGTCACCGAGATCGCCTTCGCGGCCGGCTTCGCCTCCGTGCGGCAGTTCAACGACACCGTGCGCGAGGTGTACGACCGCACCCCGACCGCGCTGCGGGCGGAGACCGCCGGCCGGCGGGCCAAGCCCGCAACGGCCGGTACCCTCGCGCTGCGGCTCGCCTACCGCGGCGCGCTGGACAGCGACCACCTGCTCGACTTCCTCGCGCTGCGCGCCGTGCCCGGCATCGAGGAGGTCGTCCCCGGCGGCCGCCCCGGGGTGCGCACCTACCGCCGCACGCTCGCCCTCCCGTACGGCCACGCCGTCGCCGAGGTGGACGGGCTCGCCGCCGCCGACCGGCCGACCCGCGGCTGGCTGGACTGCCGCCTCGCCCTCACCGACCTGCGCGACCTCACCACCGCCGTGCACCGGCTGCGGGCGCTGTTCGACCTGGACGCCGACCCCGACGCGGTGGACGAGCAGCTCGGCGCCGACACCCTGCTCGGCGCGGCCGTCCGCGCCCGCCCCGGGGTCCGCTCGCCCGGCCACGTCGACCCGCACGAGCTCGCCGTCCGCGCCGTGCTCGGCCAGCAGGTCACGGTCGCCGCCGCCCGCACGCTCGCCGGCCGGCTCGCCGAACGGTACAGCGCCGCCCTGCCCGCCCCGGACGGCGGCCTGCGGCTGCTCTTCCCGACCGCGGCCGCGCTCGCCGGGGCCGAGGACGCCGACCTCGCCATGCCGGCTGCCCGCCGCCGCGCCCTGCGGGGCCTGTGCGCCGCGCTCGCCGACGGCACCGTCCGCCTCGACGGCGGGGTGGACCGCGAGGAGGCCTCCGCCGCGTTGCTCGCCCTGCCCGGCATCGGCCCCTGGACGGTCGGCTACCTGCGGATGCGGGCGCTCGGCGACCCGGACGTCCTGCTGCCGGGCGACGCCGGCGTCCGGCACGGACTCCAGAGGCTCGGCCTGCCCGGGGACGCGGCCGCCGCCACGGCCGCCGCTCGCCCCTGGTCGCCCTGGCGCTCCTACGCGGTGCACCGGCTCTGGCTCGCCTCGGCGGCCGCGGCGACTGCTCCGGCCCCGGTCGCGGCTGCACCGCTCGCCCCGGAGGTGGCGCGATGACCACGGTGTTCACGACCATGCCCAGCCCGCTCGGCGACCTGCTGCTCGCCGGCCGGGCGGACGGCGACGGACCGGTCGCCCTGATCGCCGTCACCGCCCCGGGGCAGCGCGGCGCCCGGGCCGAACCGGAGCCCGACTGGCTGCCCGACCCGGAGGCGCTGGCCCCCGCCGTGGACCAGCTCACGGCCTACTTCGCGGGCACCCGGACCACGTTCGACCTGCGGCTCGACCCCGAGGGCAGCGAGTTCCGCCGCCAGGTGTGGCAGGCGCTGGAGGACATCCCGTACGGCAGCACCGTCAGCTACGGCGAACTCGCCGCCGCAGCCGGGCTGCCCCCGACGGCCGTCCGGGCGGTCGGCGGCGCCGTCGGTGCCAATCCGCTGCTGGTGGTCCGCCCCTGCCACCGGGTCGTCGGTGCGAGCGGTGCCCTCACCGGCTTCGCGGCCGGCGTCGACCGCAAGCGCTGGCTGCTGGACCACGAACGCGGCGCCACGCTCTTCTGAGGCCCGTCCCGCCGCCGAGGAGCCGTCCCGGACCTGCCTGACCTGCCTGACCTGCCTGAGCTGCCGGGGCGGGCGGGGGCGGCGGGCCTCAGCTGCGGTCGTCCGGGGCGCCGGTGTCGCCGGCCAGTGTGCGGGCGAGGTGTTCGAGGCCGGGCAGGGCGTTCATCACCGCTTCGCGGTCGGTGGGCGAGAGGCTCTCCAGGGCGTCGGCGAGGCGGCGCTCGTGGGCCCGGCGCCAGTCCAGCAGCTGGGTGCGGCCGGCCTCGGTCAGCGCGATCCGGGCGGTGCGGCGGTCGCCGGGGTCGGCCTGGCGGTCGACGAAGCCCGCCTCCAGCAGCTTGCCGACCAGGCCGCTCACGGTGTTCGGGGCCAGCCGCTGCCGGGCCGCCAGTTCGCCGACCCGCATCGGGGCGGCGGCGAGCGTCTGCAGCAGTTCCACCTGCGCCATCGGCAGCGACTCCCACGGGTAGTCGGTGCGGATGCTGCTGCGCAGGGCCCGGCGCAGCCGGGTGATCACGTCGGTCAGCCGCTGGGCCCGCTCGATCGCCACGGCCTCCTCCAGGGGGGAGGCGGCGGCCGCGTCCCCGGGCGGGGGAGGCGCGGGCGCGGTGGGCGGTACGGGGTGGGACGGCTCCGACATGGCGGACAGCGTATCGGCTCGCCGGTGGCCTCCCGCCCCACCGCTCACGGGCGTACCACGGTGCGGACTCTTCTGTTCACAGACATGGTCTGTTTACGAGTATGTCTGTTGCAGAGGTAGTATGGGGCCGTGCCTGCACCCGCCCACCGAACCCGGCTGGTCGACAGCGTCCTGCTGCTGACCGAGCGGCCGCGGCCGCGCACCGTCGCCGCCTGGCCGCACGCCCACTGGCTCGCGGTCGGCACCGTCTGCCTCGGCGCGTTCCTCGGCCAGCTGACCGCGAGCGTCACCGCCCTGGTCTTCCCGGCCCTGGAGCAGCAATTCGACGCCGGGTTCGCCTCCGTCGAGTGGGTGGCGCTCGCCTACCTGCTGGTGCTCGTCGCCCTGCTGGCCCCCGTCGGCCGGCTCTCCGACACGGTCGGCCGCAAGACGATGTACCTCGGCGGGTTCGCGGTCTTCGCCCTGGCCTCCCTCGCCGCCGGCTTCGCCGGAGGGCTCTGGGTGCTGGTCGCCTGCCGGGCCGTCCAGGCCGTCGGCGGGGCGATGATGCAGGCGAACAGTGTCGCACTGGTCGCCCGCGGGGTCCCGGCCGGGGCCATGCGCACCGCGCTGGGCATCCAGGCCGCCGCACAGGCGCTCGGACTGGCGCTCGGGCCGACCGTCGGCGGGCTGCTGGTCGCGCACGCGTCCTGGCGGTGGGCCTTCTGGATCAACGTCCCGATCGCGGTGCTCGGCCTGCTGGCCGGCTGGTTCCTGCTGCCGCGCAGCCGCCGCGAGCCCGCCCCGGCCCGCCTTGCCGCCTCGGTCCGACTTGCCCCGGCCCGCCCCGCCGAGCCGGCCGGGCCCGGTGGCGGCACCCGCCGCGAGTCGCGCTTCGACCTGCTCGGCCTCGTCCTGTTGGCGGCCGCCTCCTCCTCGCTGCTGCTCGCCCTCTCGACCGCCGCCGGCCTGCCGCTGCCGGGCTGGGCCGTGGTGGTGCTGCTCGCCGCCGCGGGCGCCTTCACGGTCGCGCTCGCCCGCCAGGAGCAGCGGGCGGACACCCCGATCATCGCCCCCGGCCTGGTCAACACCCCCGGCGTCCGGGCCGGCCTGGTGGTCGCACTGATCGGCTACCTGCTGCTGTTCTGCCCCCTGGTGCTCGGGCCGGTGATGCTGGACTCGGCCGGGGTGTCCGCCGGTGCCGCCGGACTGGTGATCACTGCGCTGCCGGCCGCCTTCGCGATCGCCGCCACCGCCGGCGGCGCCCTGCTGCCCCGGCACTGGTCGGACGCCCGGCGCGGCCGCGCCGGCGCCCTGGTCACCACCGCGGGCCTGCTGGTCCTCGCGGTGCTGCCGGTGTCCCCGGTGCTCGCGCCCGTCCCGCTGGCCGTGGCCGGCTTCGGGCTCGGTCTGCTGCTGCCCGCCAACAACACCCTGGTGATGCGGTCGATCCCGGCGGAGAGCTCCGCGGTCGGCGGCGGCATGGTGAACATGGTGCGCAGCCTCGGCACCGCGCTCGGCACGGCCCTGCCGGTGCTCGGCGTCCACCTGGCCGGGGCGGGCGCCGGCGGCCGGGCCGTCCTCGTGCTGCTCGACGTCGCCGCGCTCCCCGCCGTCCGGCTCTGCCGGACCGGCCGCCCCCGGCCCGCCGTCCGCGGCTGACGCCCGCCGTCCGCGCCCGCCGTCCGGTGCCCGTGGCCGGCCGGGCACCCCGTACAAACGGGGGGGGGGGGGGGGGGGGGGGCCGGACGCTGCCGTCCGACCCGCCCGCCGCCGTGCCGAGGCTCAGGAGAGCGGCTGTGCGCCGCGCTTGGCGAGCATCGACGTCATCAGGTCGATCTCCGACTTCTGCCCGTTGACCATGGTCTGGGCGAGCCGCTTCTCGACGTCGTTGCGGGCCACGTCCACGTAGGCCTGCGCCATCGCCACGCCGCCCTTGTGGTGCTCGATCATCAGCTGCAGGTACAGCACCTCGGCGTCCCGGCCGCTCAGCGAGCGGAGCTTGGCCAGGTCCGTGTTGGTGGCCATGCCCGGCATCAGCGAGCCGTCGTGCGCGGCGTAGCTGTGGCCCATCCACGCCATCGGCTTGGCCGAGCTGCTCTGGGTCAGCCCCCACTGGTCGAGCCAGCCCGACATCATGCCGCGCTGGTTCGCCTGGGTGTTGATGATGTCGAAGGCCAGGTTGCGCACCTCCTCGTCCTGCGTGCGGTCGCGGACGATGAAGGACATGTCGATGGCCTGCTGGTGGTGGGTCGCCATGTCGCGGGCGAACCCGGCCTCCGGGGAGTCGGTGGCGGGCGCCGCCACCGACGACGAACCGCCGGAGTCCGAACCGCCCGCCACCAGGGCGGACACGCCGAGGCAGAGCGCGATCACCGCGGCGATCGCGGCCGGCCACCACAGCAGCTTCCGCGACCGGCGCGGCGCACCGTCCTCGCCGGACTCCCCGGTCCGGGTGGCCGAGGTCTCCTCGGCGCCCGTCATCACGGCATCACACCGGAGCTGCAGGACGCGCCGGGCTCCTGGGTCTGCGGACCCTGGACGTACTTGGTGAAGAACTGCTCCACCCGCGGGTCACTGGCGCTGTCCACGTTGAGCTGGGTGCCCCAGGCGGAGAGCGTGATCGGGCTCTTCTCGTCCGGGTACGGGCTCATGAGGGTGTACGGGGTCGCCTTGACCTTCTCCGACAGCTTCTTGATGTCGTCGGCGGACGCCTTCGAGTTGTACGTCACCCAGACCGCGCCGTGCTCCAGCGAGTGCACCGCGTTCTCGTTGGCGAGCGGCTTGTCGTAGACGTCGCCCATGCAGTTCGCCCAGCGCGGGTTGTGGTCGCCGCCGACCGGCGGGGTCTGGGCGTAGGTGACCTTGGTCTCGACGTGGTTGCGCGACAGGTTGTCCCAGGTCTGCACGCCCTGGATCGGGGCCTTGGCGGCGGCTTCCTTCGCGTCCTTGTCGTGCTTGGCGTCGAGGGCTATCCAGGTACCGGCGCCGATCATGCCGGCCAGCAGCACGCCGGCCACGCTGAACGCGATGATCTTGTTGCGGCGGTCGCGCTTCTGCTCGGCGGCACGCAACTCCGCGATGCGGGTCCGACGGTCGGCCTGCCGCTCGGACTGGCTCTGCCGGTTGCCCGGGTTGCCGGAGGTCTGCTTGGACGGCTTGGACTGCCTGGAGGCGGAACCCATGAGTGTGTCCTTGTCTCCGCGGTGCGCGCGGGCACGGCGGTGGGGCGAGAGGGGGAGGGGGCGGCGGAGCCGCCGGCCCGTCCGGTGCGCGGGGGCACGGGTCACGGCCGACGGTGGGTTCCGCTCAGGACCTGTGGACCTGCAGTACGTGGAGGTCGGGCGCAGGGGGCGGCCCGGCCAGCGTGTCGAGCGGGACGGCGGCGGGCAGCGACGGCGCCGGAACCAGCTGCGGCAGGGTGACCGCGACCGGCTGCGGGGGAGCGTTCGGCAGCTGCGCCTCCAGCCCGCGGAACGGATGGCTGGTGCAGCCCTTCCCCGGGGCCGGGTGGTCGCCGTCGGCGGAGCACCAGACGTGCGCACCGCCCTCGTCCGACCAGCGCGCCACGGCGTGCCCGGCGCCATGGGCGGCCGGGACGGCGCCGGCGGCCTGCGGACCGGTGGCGGCCGAGGCCCGGGGGGCGGCCGGAACGTGCCCGGACACCGCCTTCGCGGTCCCGGCGCACGGCAGCAGCGTCAGCAGACCCGCGACGAGCAGCGCCCACAGCACCACGGCCGGGCGGCTGCCCGCCCGGACGGACCGCACCGGCTCACCGGTCGCGGATGCTGGCACGCTCATGCGCACATATTAATCAGCCGAAGGGGTGAAGCGGTCCCCCTCTTGGTCCTCCCGACCCGGGCCGGAGGGCCCTTCCTGCCCATTTCAGGGCCCCAAAAAGGACGCTCCGGACATCCACCCCCCGCACGTCCGCACCCCCTCCGGACGGATGGCCGAATCCGGGCGGATCACGCCGCCGCTGCGCCCGACGGGTGGCCGGGTGTCCCCGAAAGCCGGACACCGTCGTTCTCCTTCGGAAGAATGACCAGCCGAGTCCGGCACACGGCCCGCTCGGCAGACGGCAGACGGCAGACGGCAGACGGCAGACATGGCACGAGGAGCCGCCACGTGAGCAACCAGGGCGCATCCCCGCACGACCGGCCCGAGGACGGCTGGTGGCAGGCGGTCTACGCGGGCCCGGCGGGCACCCTGCCCGATGCCCCCGGAGCCGCCGCCGGCGAGGGCAGCGTCGACGACTGGTTCGACTCCGCGTCCGGCATGATCGGCCCCCAGCGCACCGCCTCCCCGAAGGACGGATCCCCGACCGGCGGCCCGACCGGCGGCCCGGACGCCGCCCCGGATGCGCCCCCGCAGGCCGCGCCGCCCGCGCCGCCTACGCCGGCGCCGAAGGCCTCGCCCACCCCGCCCCGGCCGCACTGGGCGCCGCCGGTGAAGGCGGAGCAGGAGCCCGCCGCCGAGCCCGGTCCGGGGCCGGCGCCGGGACGGGCCCCGTCCCGGCCGCACTGGGCCTCGGCTGCGAACGCGGAGAAGGAGAAGGGGAACGCGGGGCGGCGGAGCCCCGCCGCGGTGGAGCCCCTCGTCGACGAGCCCCTCCTCGACGAGCTCGGTGTCGCCGGGCCCGCCGCCGAGGGAACCGGCGTCGACGGGCCGAGCATCGACGAGCCGAGCGTCGACGACTGGTTCGACATGGCCGCAGGTGTGATCGGCGGCCCGCGGCCCGCACCTGCCGCCGCCGGGGAAGCCGTCCCCTCCCCGGCCCCGGCTGCTGAGGACGCGGAGCCCGAACCCGAGCCGACCATGAGGCTCGGGACGGTCCGCCGCCCCGCACGCGATCCCGCCCCGGCACCGGATCCCGCCCCCGTGGCGGCCGCGCCCGTCGACGATGCCGAGCCCGACCCGACGATGACCCTGGGGACGGTCCGCCGGCCCGCCGCCCCCGCACCGCAGTCGACCCCCGCACCCCAGCCCGCCCCCGAGCCCGCGTCACGGTTCGAGTCGCAGCCCGAGCCCGCCGCCGACCTGCGGTCCGCCGGGCAGCCGTCCACCCCGGAGCCCGGCCCGGCGGTGGTCCTGCGCAAGCCGGCACCGAACGGCGCCGACCGCGCGGAGCCGTCCACCCCCTCGGCCCCGGCAGACCGTGCCCCGGCCGGGGCCGCTGCCGCGGAGCCCGCCGAGGACCGGTCCCGTCCGGCCCCGCGGCGGGTCCCGCTGGCGCCGCCCGTCCCGCACGTGGGGGAGCGGCCTCCGACGTACGGCCCGGAGCCCACCGCGCTGCCCGCCGCCGATCCGGCGGACCTGGACGTGATCGTGCCGGACACCGTCCTGGAGGGCGCCCAGTACGGCCCGGCGATACTGCGGGCGGCCTCCGTCCGGGGCGATTCCGCCCGGTTCCGCGGCGAGCCGCGCCGCGACGCCCTGCTGGTGACCCGGTTCGGCGAGGGCGAGGACGGCCTGCTGCTCGCGGTGCTCGCCTGGCCCGCCCGTTCGGCGGACGCGACCGCGGGCTCGGCGGCCGCCGCGGAGGCCGCACGGCAGCTGGCCGCGGCGATCGGCCACAGCCGGGCCGAACTCGCCGCCGACCTGCGGGCCGGGGCCCGCGACCGGCTCCGCTACGGCCTGCAGCGGCTCACGGTCGGCGCGGCGGCCCGTCTCCGGCCGGCCGGCGAGCCGGCGGTGGAGCCCGGCGACGGGGAGGCCGGCGCACTGCACTGCCTGCTCGTCCCGCTGGACGGCGAGGCGGGGCACCGGGCCGCGTTCGGCACCGGCCCCGGCGGGCTCTACCTGCTGCGCTCCGGACACTGGATCGACGCCTACGCGGCCCGGCTGCTGCACCACCCGGACGGGGAGCCGCAGCCGCCGGCCCCGGCCGCGGCGCCCAAGCCGTTCCGGTTCCGGATGGTGCCCGCCACCACCGGCGACATCCTGCTGCTCTGCACGGCCGGCCTGGCCGGCCCGATCGCCGACGAGCCCGCGGTGGCGCGTTTCCTCTCCAACCACTGGGCCCACCCGCACCCGCCGGGCAGCGTCGACTTCCTGCGCCAGGTCCAGGTGCGGGCCAAGGGCTACGCCGACGACCGCACCGCCGCCGCGCTCTGGACGGAGTAGCGGCGGCCGACCGCCGGTCCGGGGCCGTCGCTCAGTCCAGCAGGGCGGCGGTCACCGAGGCCACCTGGGCGAGCGCGTCGGCACGGTCGGCGCCCGGCAGGCCGACGGCCAGCGGGACGGCGAAGCCGTCGAGGACGGCGCGGATCTGGCGTGCCCGGTCCTGCGGTTCCCGCCCCGCGTGCCCGCCGTCGCCGGCGGGCGGGCGGCGGAAGGCGCCGGAGGCGACGCCCTCCTCGATCAGCGCGACCAGGTCGGCCTGCCACGGGGCCTCGATCTCCAGCTGGCCCTGCCGGATCTCGGCGCTGGCGGGCGAGCGTCCCCAGACCTCGACCCAGAGGATCCAGCGGGGATCGCCGGGGCCCTCGGGCAGGTAGAGCTCGGCGTAGGCGGCGAGCCGCTCGCGGACGGTGCGGTCCTGCCGGGCGAGGGCGGCACGCCGCCGCTCGCCGAGCTGCTCCTCGCTCCAGCGGAGGGTCTCCAGCAGCAGTTGGTCCTTGCTGCCGAAGTAGTAGAGGAGGTGGCCGGCGCTCATCTGCAGTTCACGGCCGAGTCCCGCCATGGTGAGCTTGTCGAGGCCGTGCTCGGCGATCGCGGCCCGGGCGGTCGCGAAGACCTCCTCGCGGGGCCGTGCGGCCCGGCGTGCCCGCGGCTCGGCCATGTCCTGTTCCTCCTGGTGGTCGGGCCCCCACCTTAGGGCTTCGCCGTCCGGCGCCGGTGGGCGGTCTCACCAGCCGCTGTGCTCCTGGCCCTCGGCCTCCTCCTGCCGGCCGGCGGTACGGCCGGCCTCGTACACCTTGCGGACGAAGTCGGCGGCCTGCTCCTGGTCGAGGTCGTCGGTGAGGCGCATCAGCTCGTCGGTGAAGGTGATCAGCCAGTGTGTGGTCATGCCCTCATGACACCGTGCGGGACGCCTGCGGAGCCCGCCGGACACCGTCCGGCGGGCTCCGCGCCCTGCACAATCACTCGTCCGGCCGGGGCCGGACCGGCGGTCAGAACGCCGAGTCGTAGGTGTAGTACCGGGTGTGGTCGAGCATGTCGGCCGGGGCGGTGTCGTTCCACGGCTTCATCGCGGTGTTCAGCGCGACCACGTTGGCGGTGGCGGCGGTCGGCAGGTAGCCCTGCTGGGGGTGGCGGCGCTGCCACTCGGCCCACAGCTTGTCGATGAAGCAGTGGTGCAGCCAGAACACCGGGTCGTTGGGGGACATGCCGGTGCCCATCAGGCCGCCGACCCAGACGTGCACCCGGTTGTGCAGGTTGACGCCGCGCCAGCCCTCCAGCTGGTTGCGGAAGCCGGCCGAGGAGCTGTTCCACGGGGCGGCGTCGTAGGTCTGGACGGCGAGGACGGACTCCACCTCGGCCCGGGTGGGCAGTTGGGCGACGCCGGTGCCGAGCGAACGGCGCAGGTAGTCGCGGCTGTCGGGGCGGACGGTGATCGTCCACTGGCCGCCGCCGCCGGCGAACGGGCCGGTGGTGACGCGGTTGTCGCCGGAGCGGCCGTTGCCGCCGAGCATGTCGTCGGCCCACAGGCCGGCGGTCGCGGTGCGGTCGGCCGTCCAGTCCCAGTAGGGCAGGGTGACCGAGGGGTTGACGGACTGCAGGTCCTGCTCGAACTGGAGTAGGAACTTGCGGTGCCAGGGCAGGAACGAGGGCGAGCGGTGGCCCGTCCGCTCGCCGTTGTCGGTGTCGCTGACGATGAAGCGGTTGTGGGTGCTGACGTAGGCGTCGTAGCGGCCGAGCCGCTTGAGCTGGAGCAGGGCGTCGACGAAGTCGCGCTTCTCCTTGGCCGTGAGGGTCGCCTGGTTCTTGCGGACCGCCATGGTGTCCTCCTGGAGGTGCTGGTGGGTGAGTGCGGGGGAGGGGCGGGCCCGGTCAGGCGATCGGGACGAGCGTGGCGCCCTGCAGCTCGACCACGGCGGCGCGGGCGAGCGCGAGCGGGGTCTGGTGCGGCTGGTAGTGGTTGACGACGCTGATCCACGTGCCGTCGGCGTTGCGCATGACGTGCAGTTCCTCGCCGTCGATCTGCACGGTGTAGTCGGCGCCGTGGTGGTGGTGGCCGGATGCGGCGGGCCGGCCCTGGATGCGGCGGCCGCGGTAGACCTCGTCGAAGGTGTCGTGGCCGCCGGGCCCGGCCGCGGCGGCCGGGGTTCCGGTCGGCCCGACGAGGCCGAGGACGGCGGTGCCGACGGCGGCGGTGAGGGCGACACCGGCGCCCTGGAGCATCCGGCGGCGGGTCAGCTCGGCGTGGTGGCCGGCTTCGGACATGGGTGATTCCCCCCTGGTGGAGCGGATCTGACGACGCGTCGGCGGCGGCACGTGCTTGTGGCATATGCGCCGCCGCGCGGTCCCCATGCTGGCAAGGCGCGGCGAGGCCGCGGAACCGCCCATCGGCGGGGGCCGGTCGGCAGACCGAAATCCGGACACCGGTGAACGCTCAACGAACGACACCGGCCGTGCCCGACGGGGGTGCTGACGCCGCGTCGGCCCGTCCCGGGTGATCAGCCCTGCGTGTCGGCGGACCCGTCCGCGGGGGTGGGCCGGGTGCCGTACTCGGCGGCCCAGCGGCTGCCGAGCAGCACGATGTCGGCCGTCTCCACGGCGCGGCCGGCGGCCCGGTCGTAGTAGGTGCGCTCGACGGCCAGGACGGGGGCCGCGGGCGTGGTGCCGAGCAGGGCGGCCTCGGCGCGCGAGGCGCCGCGGGCGGTGACCCGCTCCACCGGGGTGCCGACCTCGACCCCGATCAGCGCCATCCGGTCGGCGACGCCGATGCCCGCGTAGGGGCCGGCCTCCGGCAGGACCACCAGGGTGCCGCCGGTGACGGCCATCGGCTCCCAGGAGTCGGCCAGTTGCACCGGCTCGCCGTCGGCGCGGTAGACGTACGCGGTGTGCATCACCGGGTCGCCCGCGGCGATGCCGAGGCGCTCGGCGATCCGTGCGTCGGCCCGGGCGGTGGTCGACTCGCTGTCCCAAGTCGCCCGGACGCCCTGGGCGGTGAGCAGGGCCTCGGTCGGCGAGCCGGTGCCGGCGGCGACCCGCGGGCGGCGCACCAGCAGGGGCCGCTCCTCCTGCGAGCGGACGAAGTGGCCGCGGCCGGGCCGCGCGACGACCAGGCCCTCGTCGACGAGCACGGCGTAGGCGCGCTGGCCGACGGTGCCGAGTACCCGGTCTCCTCGCGGATCTCGGAGAGCGAGGGCAGGACGTCGCCGGGTGCCAGGTCGCCGGACTGGATGCGCTGGCGGAGCTGCTCGGCCACCCGGAGGTACGGGGGCGGCGAGCTGTCCTGACTCATCCTGTGTCCTCTCACTGTGTGACCGCGAGGTGACAGAGTATCCGTCCGCCCACTAGTCTATTAGTACAGTTCCAGTCTGTTACTAGGGAAGGGGCGGTGCAGGTCAGCGTGCGTGCGAACGTCCTGCGCGAAGCCCTCGAACGGGCCACCGGAGAGGTCGCGACGACCACCGGCAAAGCCCCTGGCGCTGTCCGCATCACCGTGACGATCCCGGAGCGGTGCACCGACGAGCAGTGGGCCGCCGTGCTGCGGATCCTGAGGTCCGTGGCGCGCTGGGGCGCCAGTGACGGCTCCGGTCGCACCGTGGTCTGGGCCGAGGTCCAGGAGGACCCGTGCTGAAGCCGAACCCCGATCCCGACCCCGCACCCCGCGAGTCCCGCGAACCCCTGCCCGAGCCCGACGAGGTGCCGCGCTACCGGCGCTGCGGGCGGTGCGCCCGCTGCCACGGCGGCGGCCCCGGCGCGCCGCCGACCGGCGACTGCTGGTCCGACTACCTGGACGCCGTCACCGCCGTCCTCACCCGCGCCGCCGGCGGCTGAATCCGTTCGAGTGAATCCGTCCGATCGAAGCGCTCCGGATACGGGAACGCCGGGGCCGGCGCGGCACCTCGCGGTACCGCGCCGGCCCCGGCGCACGAAGACCGAGTCCGCGTCAGCCCTGCGGCTGCTGCTGGGTGATGCAGTGGATGCCGCCGCCGTTGGCGAAGATCTCGCGGGCGTCGACCAGCTCCACCGTCCGGCCCGGGTAGGCCTCGGCGAGGATCGCGGCCGCCTCCTGGTCGCGCGGGTCGTCGAAGGCGCAGAGCACCACGGCGCCGTTCGCCACGTAGTGGTTGATGTACGAGTAGTCGACCGGCTCGCCCTCCTCGTCCAGCAGCACGGTGGGCGCGGGCAGTTCGATCACCTGGAGCGGCCGGCCCTGCGCGTCGGTGGAGGCGCGCAGGATCGCCACCAGCTCCCGGCAGACCTCGTGGTCCGGGTGGGCCGGGTCGGGCTGCACGTGGGCGACGACCACGCCGGGGCGGACGAAGGAGGCGACGATGTCGATGTGCCCGCGGGTGCCGAACTCGTCGTAGTCACGGGTGAGTCCGCGCGGCAGCCAGATCGCCTTGGTGGTGCCGAGGAAGGCGTGCAGCTCGGCCTCGACCTCCTCGCGGGTCCAGTCGGAGTTGCGGCCCTCGCCGAGCTGCACGGTGTCGGTGACCAGGACGGTGCCCTCGCCGTCGACGTGGATGCCGCCGCCCTCGTTGATCAACCGGGAGGCGAAGCGCCGCACGCCGGTGAGGCCGGTGATGTGCTCGGCGATGTCCTGGTCGTTGCCCCAGCGGGCCCAGGACTGCGCGCCCCAGCCGTTGAAGATCCAGTCCGTCGCGGCCACCGCGCCCTTGCCGTCGACCAGGAAGGTCGGGCCGATGTCGCGCATCCAGGCGTCGTCGAGCGGCCGCTCCACGATCTCCACCTCGGGGGCGACGTACTTGCGCGCCTCGTCGGTCTCGCCGGTGTTGACCACCAGGGTCACCGGCTCGTACCGGACGATCGTGTTGGCGACGGCGGCCCAGGCCTCGCGGCCGGCGTGCAGGTGCTCGGGGGAGTCGAAGGTGGGGTTGGCGGTCGGGAAGGCCATCCAGGTGCGCTCGTGCGGGTGCCATTCGGCGGGCATCCGGAAGCCGAGCTCGGCGGGAGTGGTCATGAGGGTGCGTTCCTATGCAGTGGTGGGGGTCAGAGGAAGTAGAGGCGGCTGAGCGAGACGCTGTCCGCGGGGTCGGAGCGCAGCGGTTCGCCGTCCAGCGAGACCAGGCCGGTGGTGGCCTCCACCTGGACGCGGCCGATGCGGGCGTTGCGGATCATGTCCTTCGGGCCGATGCCGCGGGTGCCCCGGACGCCCACCCGGCGCCTGCGGGTGGGCAGTTGGTCGCCGGCGACGTCCAGGTAGGAGGCCTCGGCGGCGGCCTGCGAGACGAAGGCGACCGAGATGTCCGCGGCGGTGGCGCCGTGTGCGCCGAACTGCGGCCCCAGCACGAGCGGTTCGCAGCGGTCGGTGGACGCGTTGGGGTCGCCGACCACGCCGTACGCGGGGAAGCCGGCCTTGAGGACCAGCTGCGGCTTGGCGCCGAAGTGGTCGGCGCGCCAGAGCACGATGTCGGCGAGCTTGCCGACCTCCAGCGAGCCCACCTCGTGCGAAAGGCCGTGCGCGATGGCCGGGTTGACGGTGAGCTTGGCGATGTAGCGCAGCACCCGCTCGTTGTCGTCGCCGCCGGCGGTGGTGCCGTACGAGCCCTCGCCGTCCATCGGGCCGAGCTCGGCCTTCATCTTGCCGGCCATCGCGAAGGTGCGGCGCACCGTCTCGCCGGCCCGGCCCATGCCCTGGGCGTCGGAGGAGGTGATGCCGATGACCCCGAGGTCGTGCAGCACGTCCTCGGCGCCCATCGTGCCGGCCCGGATCCGGTCGCGGGCCATCGCGGCGTCGCCCGGCAGGTCGACCTTGAGGTCGTGCGCCGAGACGATCATGCCGAAGTGCTCGCCGAGGGCGTCCCGGCCGAAGGGCAGGGTGGGGTTGGTGGAGGAGCCGATGACGTTCTCCACGCCGGCCATCTTCAGCACGTTGGGGACGTGTCCGCCGCCGCAGCCCTCGATGTGGAAGGCGTGGATGGTGCGCCCCTCCAGCACCTTGATGGTGTCCTCGACGGAGAGGCACTCGTTCAGGCCGTCGGTGTGCAGCGCGACCTGCACGTCGTACTCCTCGGCGACCCGCAGTGCGGTGTCCAGGGCGCGGGTGTGCGCGCCCATGTCCTCGTGCACCTTGAAGCCGGAGGCGCCGCCCTCGGCGAGCGCTTCGATCAGCGGAGCCGGGTCGGAGGAGGAGCCGCGGCCGAGGAAGCCGATGTTGACCGGCCAGGCGTCGAAGGCGTTGAAGGCGTGCCGCAGCGCCCAGGGGGAGTTGACACCGACGCCCCAGACCGGGCCGAACTCCTGGCCGATGATCGTGGTGACGCCGGAGGCCAGCGAGGCCTCCATGATCCGCGGCGAGAGCAGGTGGACGTGGGTGTCGATGGCGCCGGCGGTGGCGATCATGCCCTCGCCGGAGACGATCGTGGTGCCCGTGGAGACGACGACCTCCACCCCGTCCATGGTGTCGGGGTTGCCGGCCCGTCCGATCGAGACGATCCGGCCGTCCCGGATGCCGATCGAGGTCTTGCGGATGCCCTGGACGGCGTCGATGACGACGACGTTGCTGATCACCACGTCGCAGGTCTCGCGGATCGCGGTGGCCTTGAGGTGCAGGCCGTCGCGGGCGGTCTTGCCGAAGCCGGCCAGGAACTCGTTGCCCGGCTCCTGCGAGTCCGACTCCACCCGGATGATCAGCCCGCTGTCGCCGAGCCTGATCCGGTCGCCGGCCCGCGCGCCGTGCACGGAGATGTAGTCGTGGGGACTGATCGAAGTCACGATTCGACCTCCGCGTCGTCGAAGCCGGTCAGGTAGCCGGTGGCGCGCGCCTTCTCCAGCGCGGCCTCCTTGGCGCCGGGCGCGTCCAGCGGCCCGTCGACCAGTCCGGCGAAGCCGATCGCGACCCGTGCGCCGCCGATCGGGACGAGGCCGACCTCGACGGTGGCCCCGGGGTCGAACCGCACCGAGGACCCGGCAGGCACGGCCAGGTGCGTGCCGTAGGCGGCGGCACGGTCGAAGGCGAGGCGCGGGTTGGCCTCGAAGAAGTGGAAGTGCGAGGTGACCGAGATCGGTACCGCCGCGGTGTTGTGGACGGGCAGGACGACCGTCTCCTCGACCGGGTCGTAGCCGTCGCCGGCCCCGGCCAGGGCGGCGCCGGGCGCCTCGTCGCCGAGCGAGCCGGCGCCGCGGAACGGGTCGTTGACCACGGCGAGCCGGGTGCCGTCGTCGAAGACCGCCTCCACCTGGATCACGGTGACCACGTCGGGCACGCCGGGCAGCACGTCGTCGGCGGAGAGCACCGAGCGTCCGGCCTCGATGGCCTCGGCCAGCCGCCGGCCGTCGCGGGCCGCCTCGCAGACGGTGTCGGCGATCAGCGCGGTGGCCTCGGGCACGTTCAGTTTCACGCCGCGGGCGCGGCGGGCGCGGGCCAGTTCGGCTGCTGTGAAGATCAGCAGCCGGTCCCGTTCGGTGGGGGTCAGTCGCACGGTTCCTCGCTCGCGGGTGCCGGTGGATGGTGGACGGTGTTAGAACGGCGTTCAAACATCGGGGCCCCATTGAACCCGGGCCCGGCCGTCGTGTCCAGCGTTGCCTGCCCGCGGGTGCTCCGCACGGCGGCGCGACGGTGGCGGCCCGGTGGTGCTCCGGCGGCGGCCCGGCCGGGCTCCGGCGGAGCTCCTGCGGCGGTGCGGGCGTGCGCCGGGGGTGCCCGCGGCGCGGCCGGGTGCGGCCCCGTGCGCCCCGTCAAACCTCGTCGGCCGTGTCCGGAGGATCACACGGTCGCTCCCGAGCCCCGCTTCACCCCGGGTGGCCGGGACCGGGCTGTTGCGGGCCGTTGGGAATGGGCATGAGGACTTCCGACGGCTGGACGCCCCCGGAGGGGGAACGGGTGGGGCGTTCCTGAGCAGGGCGGGGGCGTTTTGATGGACGGTCAGCCACGTTTTCCGCACCGGCGGCCTTCGGTCGCCGGGCCGGGCGGCGGGCGCACGGGATCCGGCGGCCGCACCGCGCGGGACGGGGGTTCCGCCGAGCCGGGCGCGTCCGGTGCGGAGACCGCCGCCGGTCCG
>NZ_BAAALD010000029.1:52545-79614 GCF_039528095.1 Kitasatospora arboriphila | reverse complement strand
GGCGGCCCCGCCCCGGCGGCGGTGCCGGCCGGGCGGGGGGGAGTGGAGCTGGGCACGTTCCATCGGGGACCTCTCCGGGGCATGGGGGGACCGCCGCCCGGGAGGTTCGGGCGGCGCCGGGCACAAGGACGGTCGGCATCCGCGCACGATGCCGTGGGGCAACTGCGGCCGCGGTGGCGGCCGCCCCCTTCCGGACGGGGTCAATCCCCAAAATGGACTGGACCACTGGCCGGGTCAAGAGTCCTGGGCGAGGCTTGGGCCTCTCTTAAGGAAGCCTTCGGGAAGCGCTCTCAGGGCCGCGCCCCGGGTGATCCGGGCTCAAGTCATCCCCACCATTGGATCGTTTCACTCGTTCGGGTGAGCTGACCCGGTGTCGGCAGCGTCATTGCGCGATCGTGCGCCCCGCCCCGCGAACCGGGGCCTATTCTCCTCACTGGCCCGCGGACCGGACGGGCCGGGCACGGCGGGGGAGGCTGACATCGCCAGCGAATGCGAGGGGGACGCCCTCACCGGCACCGCGGCCCGGTACGCCGCCGCCGTACTGGCCGGCGCCCTCTGCTGCCTGATCCCGCTCGCCGTCCCCGTCCACGGCCCGCTCGGCGGCCCGGTCGACTGGCCCCGCCTCGGCCTGCTCGCCTTCCTGCACACCTGCGCCGAGTCGCTCGCCCTCGGCCTGCCCACCCCGTGCGCCCGGCTCGGCCGCCGGCTGCTGCGCCGCCCGCCCCGCGAGGCCCGCGAGGCCGCCCGGACGCTGCCCGGCCGCGGCTTCTTCCCGGTGCTCTTCGCCGGTGTCCTGCTGCTGCCGCCCGCCGCCGCCGCACTGGTCGCCGTCCCCGGCGCGCTCACCGCCCACGTCCCGGCCCCCCGCCGGCTCCGCCGGCTGTGGAACGCCGCCCAGCTGGCCGTCGCCGCCTTCGCCGCCGCCGCCGTCTACCGCCTGCTCGGCGGACCGCACCTGCTGCTCGGCGCGCACTTCCCGACCGCCGCCCTCGGCGCACTGGCCGCCGTCGCCGTGTTCTGCCTGGTCAACGCCGCCCTGGTCGGGGTGATGCGGCAGCTCTGCGCGGCCCGCCGGGCCCGCGGCGCCCACCCCGCCGACCTCGCCCGCGCCACCGGCGCCGTCGTGCTGCCCGCCCTCGTCCAGGGCGCCGGCGGACTGATGGTCGCCGTCCTGTGGCAGGGCCCGTACGGCGCTTTCGCCGCCGTCCTCGCCCTGCTGCCGCTGTCCATCTCCGCCTGGATGTTCGCCCAGGGCCACCGCGAGGCCACCACCCACCGGGCCACCGTCCGCGCCCTCGTCCAGGCCGTGGAGATCAAGGACGCCTACACCCGCGGCCACAGCGAACGGGTCGGCCGCGCCGCCGTCCTGATGGCCCGCCAGCTCGGCATGGCCGAGGACCGGATCCGCACCCTGCACTTCGCCGGCACCCTGCACGACGTCGGCAAGCTCGGCGTCGCCACCGAACTGCTCCGCCGCAACGGCCCGCTCACCGAGGCCGAACGCCGCGCCGTCGAGGTGCACCCCGTCTTCGGCCACGAACTCGTCCGTGACCTCGCCTTCCTCGGCGAGGCCCGCGAGGGCATCCTGCACCACCACGAACGGCTCGACGGCCGCGGCTACCCGGCCGGGCTGGCCGGCGAGCGCATCCCCGAGTTCGCCCGGATCATCTCCGTCGCCGACGCCTTCGACTCGATGACCTCCACCCGCTCCTACCGGCGCGGCCGCCCGGTCGCCGAGGCCGTCGTCGAACTCCAGCGCTGCGCCGGCAGCCAGTTCGACCCGGTGATGGTCACCGCCCTGGTCGCCGCCGTCGACCGGCACGGCTGGCAGCCCGAACCGCCGCCGCCCGGCGGCTGGGACGGCGAGGTGCCCGACATCCCGCTCGGCGTCCCCGAGCCCGCCCGCCGGGTGCCCGGGCCCGGCGGCCGGATCAGCGCGGGCGGCACCCCGTGAGAACCGGCCGGCGCGGCCTCCGGCTCCCGCCGTCCGCCGTCCACGCCGCCGCGGCGCTGCTGCTCGCCGCCGCGCTGCTGCACGTCGCCCTGCACGGACTCGCCCAGCCACGGGTGGCGCTCGCCTTCGGCGCGGCCGTCGCGGTCGGCGAGTGGACGCGGATCACCCTGCCCGGCGACCGCGAGCAGGCCCCGCTCGGCAGCGCCGCGGCGCTCGCCTACGCCCTGCTCGGACCGCTCCACGCGACCCCCACCGACCACGGAACGCTGCAGGTCGTCGCGGTCACCGGGCTCGGCACCCTCGCCGGGCAGCTGCCGCTCGCCCTGCCCGCCGTCCGCGCCCGCCGCCGCACCGACCCGGGCCGCACCGACCCGGGCCGCACCGACCCGGGCCGCACCGCCGCCACCGGCGGCAGGGGCGGTAGGGGCGGCAGGGGCCGGGCCGACGGCACGGGCTCCGGCGCGCTCCGTGGGGACACCGTGCGGGCCGACACCGCCGCCCGCAGGCTGCTCACCACGGCCTTCGCCGCCGTGCTCTTCCAGCCGGTCTACGGCAGCGGGCTGCTCGACCGCGCCCCGCTCTCAGGACCGGTCTACGGGGCCCTGCTGACCGGCGTGGCCGCGCTGACCGCGCTCTGCGACACCGTGCTGGCCGCCGTCCTGCACCGCGCCCGGGCCGGCCTGCGGTTCGGCGCCGCACTGGAGGACGAACTGCGCTCGCTGCTCGGCATCGGCTCGGCGATCGTCGCCACCGGCATGCTGGTGAGCCTGCTGGCCGGCGAGGTCGGCCTGTGGGCGCTGCCGCTCTTCTGCACCCCGCTGCTGCTCGCCCAGGCGTCCTTCCGGCGGGCCGCCGAGATCCGCGCCACCACCGGCCAGACCATCGAGGCGCTCGCCCGGGCCACCGAGACCGCCGGCTACACCCCACCGGGGCATGCACGCCGGGTCGCCGACACGGCGTGCGCGCTGGGGCGCGAGCTCGGGCTCGGGACCAGGGACCTCGCCCTACTGGAGTACGCCGCGCTGATGCACGACATCGGCCAGCTCTCCCTCGTCGAACCCGTCCCCGGCGGTGCCACCGCCCTGCTGCCTGCCGCCGAACAGCAGCGGATCGCCCGCCTCGGCAGCGAGGTCATCCGGCGCACCGGCGTCCCGCGGCGGGTCGGCGAACAGGTCGCCCGGCTCGCCGATCCCTGCCGGCTGCCGGACGGCGCCGCCGACCGCAGCCTGCCGCTGGCGGCGCGGATCATCCGGGTCGCCAACGCCCACGACGACCTGCGGACGGAGGCCCGTGCCCGGGGCCTCTCCGCGGCCACCGCGGGCCTCGCCGCCCTGGAACGCCTGCGGCTGGAACGCGGCGGCGCCTACGACCCCGCCGTGGTCGACGCATTGGCCAGAGTGGGCACCGCGGGCCGCGAACCGGCCTGAACCGCCGCGCAGGGAGCGCGGGCCGCCGCAGGCGTGGTTGGATGCGGTCGTAGCGTGGAACACCGGATGCGGGGCCACCCGGCACACCGGATCGTTCCCGTTGCAGCAGCCGGCCTCGGAGCAGGTGCTGAGAACTGGCGGACGACAACGGCAGGGACGGAACGTGAGGATCTTCCACCGCGCACGGCACCGGCCGTCGGCCACCTGGCGGCAGACGACCGACCGTGCCTTCACGCTCATCGGCGACGGCCGCTACGAGGACGCCGGCGCGCTGCTCGTCATGGCCGCCGACCTGGAGCCGTGGCTCTCCGACTCCTGGTTCAACCTCGCCCTGCTGCACAAGTTCCGCCGCGACTGGGAGCAGGCCCGCACCGCCGGGCTGCGCGCCGTCGCCCTGCTGGACCGCGAGACCGGCGCCCCCGACTGGTGGAACCTCGGCATCACCGCCACCGCCCTGCAGGACTGGCCGCTCGCCCGCCGGGCCTGGCAGGCGTACGGACTGAGACTCCCCGGCGGGCCCGGCACCGCCGCGGACGGGCCCGTCGACCTGGACCTCGGCACCACCCCGGTGCGGCTCTCCCCGGACGGCGAGTCCGAGGTGGTCTGGGGCCGCCGGCTCGACCCGGCCCGGATCGAGGTGCTGTCCATCCCGCTGCCGTCCTCCGGCCGCCGCTGGGGCGAGGTCGTGCTGCACGACGGCGCCCCGCACGGCGAGCGGGTCGCGGACGGCGTCGCCTACCCCGTCTTCGACGAGATCGAGCTGTGGGCGCCCTCGCCGGTGCCGACCTTCGTCGTGCTGCTGCAGGCCGCCACCGCGGGCGACCGGGACGCCTTGGAGCGGCTGGTCGCCGACGCCGGGTACGCCGCCGAGGACTGGACGAGCTCGGTGCGGCTGCTGTGCCGGGCCTGCTCGGAGAGCCGGATGGCGATCGACGACGGCCACACCGCGCACCACGACCCGCACGACGACGGCGACCCCACCCACCCCGGTCACCTCAGCCACCTCAGCCAGGGCAGCGCCGGCACCTCCTGGCTCGCCGAGCGCGAGTGCGGGATCGCCGCGCCGGCCTCGCTGGTGCGCACCCTGCTGGACCGCTGGGTGGCCGCCTCCCCCGCCACCCGGGCGTACCGGGACCTCGAAGAGGTTTGCTGAGGAACGGGTCCGCCCGGCGCCGTACCCTTGAGCGGTACACCTGGACGGAACCACGGAGCGGAAACCAGCGATGGCCGACGAGCACGAGCACGACCACCCCGAGCAGGACGAGACGGCGGAGCAGCAGGTCGTCGGCGAGCTGCCCGACGTCTCGAAGGGCACCGCCCGCCCGATCACGGTGTTCGGCAACCCGGTGCTGCACCGCGAGGTCGCCACGGTGACCGCGTTCGACGGTGAACTCGCCGCGCTCATCGACGACATGTTCGTCTCGATGTACGCGGCTGACGGGGTCGGCCTGGCCGCGAACCAGATCGGCGTCGACCTCAAGGTCTTCGTCTACGACTGCCCGGACGACGAGGGCGTGCGCCACGTCGGCCACGTCGTCAACCCGGTGCTGGAGGAGCTGCCGGCCGGCCGCCGCGCGCTGGACGACTCGCCGGAGGGCTGCCTCTCCGTGCCGACCGCGTACATGGAGCTGGCCCGCCCCGACTTCGCCGCGGTGACCGGCCAGGACAAGGACGGCAACCCCGTCCGGGTCGAGGGCACCGGCTTCTTCGCCCGCTGCCTGCAGCACGAGACCGACCACTTGTACGGCTACCTGTACATCGACCGGCTCTCCAAGCGGGACCGCAAGGACGCCCTGCGCCAGATGTCCGAGGGCACCCCCAAGTACGCGACCGTGCCCAACGACTGACGGTACGGCGGAACACGCGGCGAAGGGCCGCCCCCGGATCCCGGGTGCGGCCCTTCGGCATGCTGCGCCCCAGAGGGCGGCGCGGCCTAGAAGTCGTCGTCGAAGGAGACCGAGCCCTCGACGGCGACCTGGTAGGCGGAGACCCGGCGCTCGAAGAAGTTGGTCAGCTCCTGGACGTTCTGCAGCTCCATGAACCCGAAGGGGTTGGTGGAGCCGTAGCGGATCGGCAGGCCGAGACGGGCCAGGCGCTGGTCGGCGACGGCCTCCAGGTACTGGCGCATCGACTCGGTGTTCATGCCGGGCAGGCCCTCGCCGCAGAGGTCCTGGGCGAACTGGAGCTCGGCCTCGACGGCCTCCTCCAGCATCTCGGTGACCTGCTTGGCCATCTGCTCGTCGAAGAGGTCCGGCTCCTCCTCGCGGACGGTGTCCACGACGGAGAACGCGAAGTCCATGTGCATGGACTCGTCGCGGAACACCCAGTTGGTGCCGGTGGCCAGGCCGTGCAGCAGGCCGCGGCTGCGGAACCAGTACACGTACGCGAAGGCGCCGTAGAAGAACAGGCCCTCGACGCAGGCCGCGAAGCAGATCAGGTTCAGGAGGAACGCGCGGCGGTCCTCCTTGGTCTGCAGCGAGTCGATGTGGTCGACCGCGTTCATGTACTTGAAGCAGAACTGCGCCTTCTGGTGGATGGAGGGGATGTTCTCCACCGCCGCGAAGGCCGCCGCGCGGTCGTCCGGGTCGGGCAGGTAGGTGTCGAGCAGCGTCAGGTAGAACTGGACGTGCACGGCCTCCTCGAACAGCTGCCGGGACAGGTAGAGCCGGGCCTCGGGGGAGTTGATGTGCTTGTAGAGGCTCAGCACCACGTTGTTGGCGACGATCGAGTCACCGGTCGCGAAGAAGGCGACCAGCCGGCCGATCATGTGCCGCTCGCCCTCGCTCAGCTTGGCGAGGTCGGCGACGTCGGAGTGCAGGTCCACCTCCTCCACCGTCCAGGTGTTCTTGATGGCGTCGCGGTACCGGTCGTAGAACGACGGGTAGCGCATCGGGCGCAGCGTCAGCTCGAAGCCCGGGTCGAGCAGCATCTTCTGGCGGTCTTCGGTGCTCACTGGCAGGCCTCGCAGGACTCGGGGTTCTCCAGGGAGCAGGCGATGGCGTCCTGCTCGGCCTGGCTCATGGTCGGCGCGGGCACCGGCACGGCGGCGCGGGCGCCCGTGGCGGCCTGCGCGATCCGGGTGGCCGGGCGCGACCGCAGGTAGTACGTGGTCTTCAGGCCGACCTTCCAGGCGTACGCGTACATCGAGCTGAGCTTGCCGATGGTCGGCGCCGCCATGAAGAGGTTCAGCGACTGGCTCTGGTCGATGTACGGCATGCGGGCCGCGGCCAGGTCGATCAGCGCGCGCTGGGGCAGCTCCCAGGCCGTGCGGTACAGCGAACGGACCTCGGCGGGCAGCCAGTTGAGGTCCTGCACCGAGCCGTTGGTCTCGCGCAGCGCGTCCCGGGTCTGCTGGTCCCAGACGCCGAGCTCCTTGAGCTCGCGCACCAGGTACGGGTTGACCTGGAGGAACTCGCCGGAGAGCGTCTCGCGCTTGAACAGGTTGGACACCTGCGGCTCGATGCACTCGTACACGCCGGCGATGGAGGCGATGGTGGCGGTCGGCGCGATCGCCAGCAGCAGCGAGTTGCGCAGGCCGGTCTCGGCGATCCGGGCGCGCAGCGCGTCCCAGCGCTCCGTCCACTGCGGGGCGGCGGCACCGAAGTGGTCGATGTGCAGCTCGCCGCGGGCCGCGCGGGTCTCGCCGTACGCCTCGTGGCGGCCGAACTGCTCGGCGAGGTCCGCGGAGCGCTCGTAGGCGGTGAGCATGATGCGCTCGGAGATCAGGGTGGAGAGGGTCTTCGCCTCGGCGGAGTCGAAGTCGATCCGCAGCTGGAAGAAGACGTCCTGCAGGCCCATCACGCCGAGGCCGACCGGCCGCCAGCGGGAGTTGGAGGTGCCCGCCTCGGTGGTCGGGTAGAAGTTGATGTCGATGACCCGGTCGAGGAAGGTCACCGCGGTGCGGACGGTGGCGTCCAGGCGCTCCCAGTCCATCGCGTTCAGCAGGTCGGCGGCGGTGGCGCCGGCGGCCACGTGGGCGCCCAGGTTCACCGAGCCGAGGTTGCAGACGGCCGTCTCGGAGTCGTCGGTGACCTCCAGGATCTCCGTGCACAGGTTGGAGGAGTGCACGGTGCGGCCGGGCAGCGCGGTCTGGTTGGCGGCCCGGTTGGAGGCGTCCTTGAAGGTCATCCAGCCGTTGCCGGTCTGCGCCAGGGTGCGCATCATCCGGGCGTACAGGGTCTGCGCCGGGATGGTGCGGACGGCCTTGCCGGCCTGCTCGGCCTTGCGGTACGCCTCGTCGAAGTCGGCGCCCCACAGGTCGACCAGCTCGGGCACGTCGGCGGGGGAGAACAGCGACCAGTCCTCGTTGGCGTTCACCCGGCGCATGAACTCGTCCGGGATCCAGTGCGCCAGGTTGAGGTTGTGGGTGCGCCGGGCCTCCTCGCCGGTGTTGTCGCGGAGCTCCAGGAACTCCTCGATGTCGGCGTGCCAGGTCTCCAGGTAGACGCAGGCCGCGCCCTTGCGGCGGCCGCCCTGGTTGACCGCGGCGACCGAGGAGTCCAGGGTGCGCAGGAACGGCACGATGCCGTTCGACTGGCCGTTGGTGCCGCGGATCAGGCTGCCGCGGGAGCGGATCCGCGAGTAGGACAGGCCGATGCCGCCGGCGTGCTTGGACAGCCGGGCGATCTGCGCGTAGCGGTTGTAGATCGAGTCCAGGTTGTCCAGCGGCGAGTCCAGCAGGTAGCAGGACGACATCTGGGGGTGCTTGGTGCCGGAGTTGAACAGCGTCGGAGAGGACGTCAGGTACTCCAGACGGCTCATCAGCCGGTAGAGCTCGGCCACCTCGGCCACCGACTTCTCGGTGTCGCCGACCGCGAGACCGGCCGCCACGCGCAGCAGGAAGTACTGCGGGGTCTCGACCACCTTGCGGGTGATCGGGTGGCGCAGCAGGTAGCGGGACTGCACGGTGCGCAGGCCGAAGTACTCGAAGCGGTCGTCGCCCTGCAGGTCGACCAGCGCGTCGAAGGCGGCCGCGTGCTTGGCCACGAACGCGGCCGTGGTGTCGCCGATCAGGCCCTCGGCGTGGCCGACGGCGATCGAGGCGGCGAAGGTGACCGCGCCCTGGGAGACCGCCTCGTCGCGGATCTCCAGCGCCAACAGGCGGGCCGCGAGCTTCGAGTACTGCGGGTCCTCGGCGATCATCGACGCGGCGGCCTCCACGGCCAGCCCGCGGAGCTCGGCGAAGTCCGAACCGGCGTGGCGGCCGCGCAGCGCGGCGGCGGCGACGTGGCCGGGGTCCACCTGGGGGAGGTCGGTGCTGCGGTCGGTGAGCAGCCGGAGCAGCGCGGCACCGGGGTCGGGCCGGTCGTTGTCGGCGGATCCCTGGGAGGGCAGGGTGACTGAGGCAGCGACGGTCAAGGCGCACTCTCTCCTGTGGCGGCAGCGGACGCTTCGGACACCCCCGGGCCGGGGGCCGGGGGCGCGTCCGGGCATGCGCGTGGCAGGGGAGACCGGCACCGCCCGACCGTGTCGGGGGTGCGCGTCGCCACCCGGCCCACCCGCGAGGCCCGGACGTACAGCTGTGCTTCATGGCATCTGCGGGGAAGCCGGTGGCACACCGTCGGCAGGCCCTCGGACTGCGCGGGCCCGGGCGTTCACGGGCCTGCTCACCGTTGCGGGGCAGTCCCGGACTTGCACCGGGTTCCCCTGCGTCGACAGCGAGAGTGAGCATACATGTTGTGGTGTCTCCCTGATGTACCCCCATATCTTGTGCACGCAGCGTGTCGCGTCCGTGGCTGCGACGGCCTCGCCGAACGGGCCGTGCACACTTCGGGCACACCCGACCCACTCGTCGCCCCCGCGCTCCGCTCACGGAACGGCCACCGCCGCGGGAGTCTGCGGGCCCGATGGCCTACGATCTGCAGTCATGAGTGACGGTACGGGGGTGCCGCCCGGTTCTACGGGTCGGCCCGGAGCCCAGGGGATCGGCGAATCCCGCGGAGCGAGGACCGCCGGCTCTGCGGCTAGACCCTTTCCGCCGTGACCAAGTCCCTTTCCGCCGCGGTGGGGTGGCCGCTGTGCCGCCGGTCCTGGCTCCGGTGCGGTGTCGGGCTCACCTTGACCGCCTGCCTCTGCAACTCGCCGATGGCTCCGGGGCGGTTCGAGGGCGGCTCGGTCGGGTGATGCCGTCGGCATCGGCATCGGCTCGGCACCGTCGCCGGCGGGTGCTTCCGCCCGGCTCGTCGAGTTCACGTGCGGGTGCGGGTGCGGGTGCGGGTGCGGGTGTCGGTGTGGTCGGGCTCCGGTCGAACGAATCGTTCGGGGCGAGTCACGTCAGAACGTCAGGGCATAGACCATCAGGTCGATGCCGGGCATCGGGGCCCAGTCGCGCTCGGGGGCACGGCGGAAACCGAGCCGTTCGTACACCCGGTGGGCGTCCGTCATGTCCGGGCGGGTGGAGAAGGCCATACCGGTCAGGCCGAGTTCGCGACTGCGGTCCATCGCGGCCCTGACGAGGGCCGAGCCGACTCCGCGGCCGCGGGCGGCCCGGGCGACCGCCAGCATCCGGATCTCGCCCTCGTCCGGCTGCGAGATGTCGGCCCAGGCCGTACCGCCGACCGCGAAGGTCACGCAGCCGAGCACATGCTCGTCCCGGCCGTCGACGGCGACGAGGAGCTCGGCCTCCTCGCTGCGGCGGCGGGTGTCGCGGAGGAGCCCGGCGTACGGCCCTTCGGCGAGGCTGTAGCCGTCACCGACGTAGACCTCGACCGAGAGCTCGCCGGCCGGTTCGAGGTCCCGTTCGCGGGCACGGCGGATGACGACGTCCATCCGTCCAGTCTGCCTTCCGGGGACCCGTCCCGGACGGCCGGGGGACGGTGCAGCCGATCGGGGACGGACGGATCGGCGGGATAGCCGCCGGGGCGGTGCCAGTTGTCGCGGCCGTGCCGGCCGGTGCGGTCGAGCTCCCGGCCCACGACGGCCCCGATCAGGGCGAACGAGCCGACGAGGACGGACAGGACGACGGCGTTCTCGAACACGGTGGAAGTCATGCGACTACTCTCCCGGCCGGCCGGGAGCCCGACGAGTGGCAGGAATGCCCTCTTGCATCGAATTACTGCCAGCGCCATCCTGGAGCCATGCCGAAGCCCGGACGGAACCGAGTCGAGGATCACCGAGTGGAGGACCGCCGAGTGGAGGACCGCCGAGTTGAAGACCGATGAGTCGAAGACCGCCGAGTTGAAGAACGTGGTCGCCGTCGTGCTGGAGGAGGTCCATCCCTTCGAACTCGGTGTCGCCTGCGAGGTGTTCGGCCTCGACCGCAGCGAGGAGGGGCTGCCCGTCTACGAGTTCGCCCTCGCCTCCGACCGGCCCGGGCCCAAGCGCACCCACGCCGGCTTCAGCGTCGACGTCCCGTACGGGCCCGAACGCCTCGCCCGGGCCGACCTGATCGTCCTCACCGCCACCGGCCTGCGCGACGAGTACCCGCCCGCCCTCGTCGCAGCCCTCCGCGCGGCCGTCGAAGGCGGCGCCCGCGCCCTCTCCATCTGCAGCGGCAGCTTCCTGCTGGGCGCCGCCGGGCTCCTGGACGGACGACGCTCCACCACCCACTGGAAGCACGCCGCCGAGATGGCCCGGCGCTTCCCGCTCACCACCGTCGAACCCGACGTGCTCTACGTCGACGAGGACCCCGTCATCACCTCCGCCGGCACGGCCGCCGGGATCGACGCCTGCCTGCACCTCGTCCGCAAGGTGCAGGGCGCCGAGGTCGCCCGCGGCATCGCCCGGCGCATGGTCGTCGCACCGCACCGGGAAGGCGGCCAGGCCCAGTTCGTCAACCGCCCGCTGCCCGAGTCCGACGTCGACTCGCTTGCCCCCGTCCTGGACTGGATGCGCCACCACCTCGACGAGGAAGCCACCGTCGAGCGGCTCGCCGCCCTCGCCCACATGTCCCCGCGGACCTTCGCCCGCCGCTTCCAGCAGGAGACCGGCACCACCCCGCACCGCTGGCTCACCGGCCAGCGGCTGCTGCTCGCCCAGCGGCTCCTGGAGGGCACCGCCGAGCCGATCGACGCCGTGGCCGCCCGCTGCGGCTTCGGCAACGCCGCCACCCTCCGCCACCACTTCGCCCGCCGCCTCGGGACCACCCCGCACGCCTACCGCCGCGCCTTCGCCAGCCCCGAGATCGCGGCAGGGGTGTAGCGCGAAGGCGCGGGCAGAGGGGCGTGCTTGAGAGGTGCCGGTGGGTGCCCCGTGAGAGCGTGCGGGTGCCGGCGGCGCCTGCGGGTACTCGTAGGCGTGGTGGCAGGGCGAGTCCCTGGTGATGGGGGCGGCCGCCGTGTCTCCCGGGTAGGGACGGCGGCCGGCCGGTTGCCTGGTCATCCGGCCACTCGCGTGGGCGGGGCGGTCCGGGCCGCGGGTCGGGGCACCCGGCGCCGGCGGCTCGCGGCGTTACTTGCCGAGGGCGGCGACGCCCGCCTGGGCGAACTGCTCGTCGAGGTCGCCGCTCGGGGCGCCGGCGACGCCGATGGCCGCCACGGGGGCGCCCTTGGCCTGCACCGGGGCGCCGCCGCCCAGGAACAGGGTGCCCGGTATGTCCTTCAGGTTCGGCGTCTGGGCCAGCCGCTTCGCCAGCTCGGAGGTCGGGGCGTTCCAGGAGACCGCGGTGAAGGCCTTGCGCTCCGCCGACTCGGGCGACTGCGGACCGGCACCGTCGCCGCGCAGCGCGACG
This sequence comes from Kitasatospora arboriphila, assembly GCF_039528095.1. Lineage (NCBI taxonomy): Bacteria > Bacillati > Actinomycetota > Actinomycetes > Kitasatosporales > Streptomycetaceae > Kitasatospora > Kitasatospora arboriphila. The sequence continues at coordinate 67,565 of NZ_BAAALD010000029.1, read as the reverse complement.
ATCGTGTTGCCGTTGCGGTCCACCACGGCGACCGAGACCCTGTAGCCGCCCTTGCCGGCCGCGTCCATCGCGGCCAGTGCGGCCTTGGTCGCGGCGTCCACCGACAGGTGCGAGGAGGACACCACGTCCTTGCCACCGACCTCGGCGCGGGCCACCGCAGGGGCACCGGCGGTGCCGGGAGTCTCCGCGCTCGCCGCCACCGCACCGAAGGTGCCCGCACCCAGGGCGGCCACCGCCACGGCACCGCCCAGCACCCGTGCCCGCATCGACGTCTTCTTCATTCCGACTCCTCGGCGACTCACCGGTCCGGCCCCTGCGGCTCGGACACACTTCGATCCTCAGGGCCGCGCCCCCTCCACCGCGTCGGCGTTCCGGCTCGCCTCCGCAGGCATGATGGAGGACATCGGGGTCAACCGATCGGCCGATGTGCGGCATCGGCGGACCGGCCAGAATCCCAACCAGGACGAGGTCGGTTCGTGACCGGTCCTTGGGGCCGGCCCTCGGCCTCTCGCTGGGCGGTAGGTGTCCGACGGCCGGTGCCGAGCGACGGCCGCGCCGGTCGGAGCATCGGAACGCCGAGGGCCACCGCGTACCACTGCACATCGGGGCAGCACCCGCAGCCAGGCCCGCAGAACAGCCAGACCCGCAGAACAGGAGGACCACGTGCGACCGCCGCAGCGCAACGACGCCGACACCGACGAACGCCGCCTCGTGCTCGTCCTCGACGCGGCCTTCCTGCTGCTCCTCGCCGGGTCCCTCAGCCGCTTCCTCACCCACCACCCCGACAGTCCGGCAACCCCCTGGGTGATCGGCCTCTCCGCCGCACTCGCCGCCGCCCAGCTCACCGGATCCCGGCTGCTCGCCCCGCCCCGCGCGGACTCCGGTCCGTCCCGTGAGGACGGTGCCGGCGAGGACGGTACCGGCGAGCCGGCACCGTCAAATCGGGCCGCCATCCGGCCCAGCAGCGGCGCTGGCGGCCACGCCACGAGGGGCACCGCCGCCCACGCCACCCGCCGCAGCCGTACCGCAGCAGGCGTGCTCGCGCTGGTCGTCGCCCTCTGGGTGGTTCTGGTCCTGCTGGCGCCCAGCTTCGCCTGGTGTGCCGTCCCGCTGGTCTACACCGCGCTGCGCACCCTGCCCACCAAGGCCGCCCTGCCCCTGGTCGCGGTGCTCACCGCGTTGGTCACCGTCGGCCAGGCCCGGCTGCCCGGCCAGGCCGATGCCACCCTGCTGATCCTTCCGCCCACCGTCGCGGCCCTCGCCACCGCCGTCTTCCTCACCATGCGGAGACAGACCGCCCGGCAACGGGCACTCGTCGACGACCTCGTCCGCACCCGTCGCGACCTCGCCTCCACCGAGCGCCGCGAGGGCACCCTCGCCGAACGGGAACGCCTCGCCATGGAGATCCACGACACCCTCGCCCAGGGCCTCTCCAGCCAGCAGATGCTGCTCCAGGCCGCCGACCGCACCTGGGACGCCGACCCGGACACGGCACGCCGCCACGTCCGTACGGCCGCTGCCGTCACCGGCCGCAACCTCGCCGAGGCCCGCCGCTTCGTCCACGACCTCGCACCGGCCGAGCTCGCCGACGGCGGTGGGCTCGACCACGCCCTGCGGGCCCTCGCCGACCGTGAGAGCGCGGAGACCGGCCTGCCCGTCCGCTTCCACCTCGACGGCACGACCGTCCCGCTGCCGCCCGCAGCCCAGTCCGCGCTGCTGCGGATAGCGCAGGGCGGCCTCGCCAACGTCCGCGAGCACGCCGACGCCTCCGCCGCCGCGCTCACCCTCTCCTACCTGGGCGACCAGGCCGTCCTCGACATAGCGGACAACGGCCGCGGCCTGCCACCGGACACCTCCGGTACGACGGCCTCCCGCGGCCACGGCCTGCCGGCCATGCGGGCCAGACTCCGCCAGCTCGGCGGCACCCTCACCGTCGAGAGCACCCCGGGCGAGGGCACCGTGCTCTCCGCCGCCGTTCCCCTGCACATCGGGAGGCCGGGATGAACCCGCTGGTTCGGCTCCTCGTCTGCGACGACCACGCGGTCGTCCGGGCGGGCCTGCTCGCGCTGCTCGCCAGCGCAGGCGACATCGAGGTGGTCGGCGAGGCCGGCAGCGGGGAGGAGGCCGTCACCCTCGCCTCCAGGCTCCGGCCGCAGGTGGTCCTCATGGACCTCCAACTGGGCAGCGGCATCGACGGCGTCGAAGCGACCCGGCGGATCACCGCGGAGCCCGACGGGCCGTACGTCCTCGTCCTCACCACCTTCGACACCGACGCCGACATCACCCGCGCCATCGACGCCGGGGCCACCGGCTACCTGCTGAAGGCCGAGCGCCCGGAGGAGCTGTTCGCGGCCGTGCACGCGGCGGCCGCCGGCCGCACCGTGCTCTCACCGCCGGTGGCGAGCCGGGTGATGGCGCAGATGCGGGCCCCGGCCCCCCGGCTCACCGAACGCGAACAGGAGATCCTCGCCCGTCTCTCCGAGGGGCTGGGCAACCGGGAGATCGCCCGCGCCCTGTTCATCAGTGAGGCGACCGTCAAGACCCACCTCGGCCGCATCTACGACAAGCTCGGCGTCGAGACCCGTGCGGGTGCCGTCGCCACCGCCAAGGAGCGCCGCCTGCTGAGATGACGACCGGCGGCGGTGGCCCCGGGCAGGTCCGGAACCTGTCCGACCTATCCGACCTGCCCGACCTGCCCGCCCGGCAGGTGGTCGGTGGTGTTCCAGAAGTCGGGACGGAGCCGGCCGTCCGCGGCGCGCCACAGGCTGGTCGAGCAGTTGCGGACGGGCTCAAGGTCGAGCAGCTGCGCCTCGGTGAGGCGGTCCAGGATGTGCCGGAGCATCAGCACCGTGCAGTCGTGAGCGACCACCAGCACCGGCCGTCCCGCCTCCTCCTCGCAGAGGTCCCGCAGCACCCCCCGCACCCGCAGTGCCACGTCCAGCCACGATTCGCCGCCCGGCGGCCGGTAGTACAGCTCACCCATCCGCCGCCGCCGCGCCGCCTCCGCGGGGTGCTCCTTCTCGATGGCGGCCCGGGTGAGCATCTCCAGGACGCCGAGCTCTCTGTCCCTCAGCCGTTCGTCGTAGCGCACCGGCACGCCCACCGGCACGGCGCCCAGCCCGGAGGCCTGCGCCAGGGCGATCCGCGCGGTCTCCGTGGTGCGGACGTACGGCGAGCACCACACCGCCCGCGGGCGGTCGGCGGCGGGCAGTCCGGCCCACCAGCGGCCCAGTGCCTGTGCCTGGGCCTGGCCGTGCAGGGAGAGCGGGATGTCGGCGTCGCGGCTGTTGATCGGGACGGTCAGCGCACCGGCCTCCTCGGCCAGCCGGAACTCCACGTTGGCGACGGACTCGCCGTGCCGGGTGGCGATCAGGACGGAGGGCAGCGGGCGGCTGTCCTCGCGTTCGGTGCGGTGCCCGTTCAGGATGGTGCCGGCCTCTGCCATCGCCCGTCTCCCCGTCTCGGTCGTGTCGCGCTGCGCGCAGCGCCGGCGGCGCCCCTGGGTGGTGGGGGGAGGGCACGCCCGTGGGGAGTCGCGCCCGGACACGATGATCGCGCCGCCACCACCAGTGTTGACGGTGGTGGCGGCGCGAGCACAGGGCGCACGATGCGCAGCACTGTGCGCCTCGCGCCCCCTGCGCGCTGGCCGACCGACCCGGCTCCGCCGGGTCCCCGCTCGCCCACGCTCGGCCTTGCCGGGCCTATGAGCCCTGCCCGGGCCCCGCCGGCCTCAGTGCGCGGCTGCGGGCTGCGGCGCCTTCTCCACGGCCTCGTCGCCGGCGTCGGCCGTGTAGTCGACGGCGCGGGTCTCGTCCTCGCCCTCGGGAGCCTTCGCGGCCTTGAACACGAACGTGAGCACCACCGCGACCAGCAGGTTCAGCACGAAGGCGGTGAGGCCGATGTAGCCGATCTCGCCGATGACCGGGATCTCCGCGGAGTTCCCGCCGAAGTGCTTGGTCGCCTTGGAGGAGATCCCGTACGCCGTCCAGGTGCCGTAGGCCATGCCGGCGGCCCAGCCGGCCAGCAGCGCCCAGCGGTGGAACCACCGGGTGAACAGGCCGCCGACGATGGTGACGAAGGTCTGCAGGATCCACAGGCCGCCGAGCAGCTGCAGGTTGATCGCGAACTGCTTGTCCATCGCCAGGACGAAGACCAGCGCGCCGACCTTCACCAGCAGCGAGGCGATCTTGGCGACCCGGGTCTCGTCCGCCGGGGTGGCCTCCGGCTTCAGGAACTCCTTGTAGATGTTGCGGGTGAACAGGTTGGCCGCGGCGATCGACATGATGGCCGCGGGCACCAGGGCGCCGATGCCGATCGCGGCGAAGGCCACGCCGGTGAACCAGTCCGGGAACATGTTCTCGAACAGCTGCGGCACCGAGAGCTGGGCGTTGAAGCCCTGCACGCCCTTGCCCACGCCGGCCGCGATCGCCATGAAGCCGAGCAGCGCCAGCAGGCCGAGCATCAGCGAGTACGCGGGCATGATCGCCATGTTGCGGCGCACGGTGTTCCGCGACTTGGAGGCCAGCACGCCGGTCACCGAGTGCGGGTACATGAACAGGGCCAGCGCCGAGCCCAAGGCCAGCGTGGCGTACGTCCAGTGCGAGCTCGGGCCGAGCACCAGCGAGCCGGAGGGCTTGCCGGTGGCCGGGTTGACGGTCGAGAACTTCTGGGCGGCCGCGTCGAAGATGTGGCCGTAGCCGCCGAGCCGCATCGGGATGTAGATCACCGCGACGATGATCACGATGTAGACCAGGGTGTCCTTGACGAAGGCGATCAGCGCCGGGGCCCGCAGGCCGGAGGAGTAGGTGTAGGCCGCGAGCACCGCGAAGGCGAGGAACAGCGGCAGGTCCTTCATGAACCAGTTGCCGGAGCCGCCGACGCCGAGCACGTCCAGCACCGCCTGGATGCCGACCAGCTGCAGCGCGATGTACGGCATGGTCGCGAGGATGCCGGTGAGCGCCACCACCAGGGACAGCGCCTTGGAGCCGTACCGGCCGCGCACGAAGTCGGCCGGGGTGACGTACCCGTGCACCCGGGAGACCGACCACAGCCGCGGCAGGAACAGGAACACCAGCGGGTAGGCGATGATCGTGTACGGCACGGCGAAGAAGCCCGCCGCGCCGGTGCCGTAGATCGCCGCCGGGACGGCCACGAAGGTGTACGCGGTGTAGAGGTCGCCGCCCAGCAGGAACCAGGTGACCCAGGTGCCGAAGCTGCGGCCGCCGAGGCCCCACTCGTGCAGGTGCAGGGCGTCGTCGGCGCGCCGCCACCGGGCGGCCAGGAAGCCCATCACGGTGACCAGCGCGAAGAACAGCAGGAAGACCGTCAGCGCGGTCACGTTGATGCCGGTGTGCATCACGCGTCACCGCCCCGGGCGGCCTTGCGGGCCTTCTCGTCGTGCTTGATCAGCAGGTAGGCGCCGACCGTGAAGAGCGCCGAGACCGGCACCCACAGCAGTTGGTACCAGTAGAAGAACGGCATCCCGCCGACCTCGGGGTCGGCCTTGGTGTACGAGGACACCCAGAGGGTCGCCACGACCGGTACGGCCAGGCAGATCGCGGCCAGTACGCGGGCCGGTGTGACGGCGGGGAGGGGACCGGCGGCCCCGTCCGCGGTGGGCGGTTGCACTTCTGACGACATGTTGCGGCTCCGGCTGAAGAGGGCTCACCTCGTCGGCGCCGCAAACGCGCGGAGCTGCCTCCGCCCGCCCGCCGAGCAGCACCTTTGGTGATCGGCAGTCAGTACGGGAGCGAAATGTAGGGCACGGACGTGACCTGTGTCACCGGTTCGCGCAGAAACGTCCTGATCCGGTCGGCGGAGGCCGACCGGATCAGGGGGCGGTGCGTGCGGAGGCGGCTCAGGCCGGCGGCTGCTCCGGCCGCTGCAGGCGGGTGATGAACTTGTACCGGTCGCCGCGGTAGATCGAGCGCACCCACTCCACCGGGGCGCCCTCCGCGTCGAAGGAGTGCCGGGAGAGCTGGAGCATCGGCAGACCCAGGTCGGAGCCGAGCAGGCCCGCCTCGCGCGGGTTGGCGAGCGTGGTCTCGATGGTCTCCTCGGCCTCCGCCACCGTCACCCCGTACACCTCGCGCAGCGCGGTGTAGAGCGAGTTGTGCTTGACCAGGTTGCGGCGCAGCGCCGGGAAGCGCTTGGCCGACAGGTGCGCGACCTCGATCGCCATCGGGTCGCCGTTGGCCAGCCGCAGGCGCTCGATCCGCAGCACCCGGCTGCCGGGCTTGATGTCCAGCAGCGGGGCGAGCCGCTCGTCGGCGCTGATGTAGCCGACCTCGATCAGCCGGGAGGTCGGCTCCAGGCCCTGGGCGCGCATGTCCTCGGTGTAGGAGGTGAGCTGCAGCGCCTGGGCGACTTTGGGCTTGGCGACGAAGGTGCCCTTGCCCTGGATGCGCTCCAGCCGGCCCTCGACGACCAGCTCCTGCAGCGCCTGCCGGACGGTGGTGCGCGAGGTGTCGAACTGGGCCGCCAGCGCCCGCTCCGGCGGCACCGGGGTGCCGGCCGGCTGGGTCTCGGTCAGCTGCAGCAGGTGGCGCTTGAGCCCGTAGTACTTGGGCACCCGCGCGGCCGTACCGGTGGCCGCCGTGGACTGCGCCGGCACCGTGGTGCCCTCCGGGAGGGCCGCCGTGCCTCTCTCGCCGCTCATGGCCGCTCTCACTCCTCGCCCTGCAGCCGTCACCGGCTCCTCCGTCGTTGTATCAGCACATGGTCGCACGCGGGGGCCGCCGAGTGTGAGCTCCTGCGGTCCCGGGTTCGGCCGGACGGTCCCGGCCTGCCGGAGCCGGATGCGACTCCGGTCCGTCCCCCCTGCCCCGCACCCCGGGCCCCGTGCACCCTCCGGTCGGACGCCGCACCGGTGGGGCTCCCCACCCCGGTCGAGCACCCCACCCCGGTGAAGGGCCCCGCCCACAGGGAGGACCCCGCCTTGGTCAGGCGGAGGCTTCGCCCCGGTCAGGCGGAGGCCGCGCCCAGCACCAGCCCGGCCAGCGCCTCGGCCGCGGCCACGCCGCAGACCCGGGCGCCGCCGTGGGTGGCGAGCACGGTGGTGCCGCGGCTGCCGAAGGTGTCGGCCAGGGCGTGCGCCGTGCCGATCTCCACCACCACCGCGTCGGGGCGGGCGGCGGTCATGGCGAGCGCGGCCCGCAGCATCCACGGGTGCCGGTGCACGTCGCGGACGACGATCACCAGCGGTCGGTTGACCGCGGCGCCGAGCAGCGGCCGGACGTCGACGTCCGAGCCCTCGGCGGCGACCGCCACGTGCAGCAGGCCGGAGCCCTCGATCCGGGTGGCGGGGGCACCGACCCGGGTGTGGGTGGTGCCGGGGACGAGCTCGGTGAGCGGCCCGGAGACGCCCCACGGGGTCTGGTCGCCGACCGCGATGTTGGCACCGGGGGAGAACTCCACCACGTGCGGCACACCCTCCAGCGGGCGCAGGTCGCCGTGGATGCGCAGCGCCCGGCGGGCGGCGGCCAGTCCGATGCCGACCTCGCCGTGCGAGCCGGCCTCGTGCAGCCGCTCGGCGGCGGACCAGCGGGCGACGGCCCGGTTCCGCTCGGCGGCCTCGTGTAGCCGCTCGGCGGAGAGCCGGCCCTCGCGGACGGCCCAGACCAGGGCGTCGCGGAGGTAGAGGAAGGCCTCCTCGTCCTGCAGGCCGCCGCCGACGCAGATGGTGTCGGCCCCGGCCGCGACGGCCCGGACGGAGCCGGCGGCGACGCCGTGGGTGCCGGAGATGGCGCCCATCTCGATGCCGTCGGTGACGATCAGCCCGGTGTAGCCGAGTTCGCCGCGGAGCAGGCCGGTGAGGATCTCCCGGGACATGGTGGCGGGCAGGTCCGCGTCGTAGGCAGGGAAGAGGATGTGCGCCGTCATGATCGACTTCACGCCGGCCGCGATGGCGGCGCGGAACGGCTTGAGGTGCTCCTGCACCTGCTCCGAGTTGAGGTCGATCCGCGGCAGTCCGAGGTGGGAGTCGCCGGAGGTGTCGCCGTGGCCGGGGAAGTGCTTGGCGCAGGCCGCCACCCCGGCGGACTGCAGGCCGCGGACCCAGGCGGCGGTGTGCCGGGCGGCGAGGTCGCCGTCGGAGCCGAAGGAGCGGACGCCGATCACCGGGTTGTCGGGGTTGGAGTTGACGTCCGCGTCGGGCGCGTAGTCGAGGTTGATGCCGACCGACGAGAGGTCGAGGCCGATGGAGCGGGCGACCCGCTCGGTGAGGTCGGTGTCGTCGACCTCGCCGAGCGCCAGGTTGCCGGGGTAGGAGGAGCCGCTGGAGACCTCCAGCCGGGTGACGTCGCCGCCCTCCTCGTCCGTGGCGATCAGCAGCTCCGGGTTGAGCGCGTACATCTCGGCGGTCAACGCGGCGACCTGCTGCGGGGTACGGATGTTGCGGCCGAACAGCGCGACGCCGCCCAGCTCGCCCGAGCCCAGTCTGCGGCGCAGCCACTCGGGGGCGGTGAGCCCGGCGAAGCCCGGCTGGAGCACCGCGCCGGCGTCCGTGAGCAGTTCGACGCTTTCCGTACCGGGAATCGCCATGGTTCCTTCCCTGGGTTGGGTGCGGGAGGTGGGGTGGTGCGGGGGGCGGGCCGCGCCTGTGACTGTCAGCCCTTGACCGCACCGGCGGTCAGGCCCGCCGACACCTTCTTCTGGAAGATCACGAAGAGCACGATCACGGGCAGCGAGACCATCAGGGCGCCGGCCATCTGCGAGCCGTAGTCGGCGCCGCGGGTGGGGGTGGTGGCGTAGAAGGTCAGCCAGATCATCGAGGTCTTCTGGCCGCCGGTGGAGAGCAGCACGTTGGCGACGATGAACTCGTTCCACGCCTGGATCCAGCTGTACACACCGGTGGTGATCAGGCCGGGCAGGGTGAGCGGCAGGATGACGCGGAAGAACGCGCCCCACTGGGTGCAGCCGTCGACCATGGCGGCCTCGTCGAGCTCGGCCGGGATGTTGACGATGAACGAGCGCAGCGTCCACACCACGTAGGGCACGGTGAAGACCAGGTAGGCCAGCATGACGCCGAAGAGCGAGCCGGTCATGCCGGCCTTGTTCATCACCACGAACAGCGGGACGATGATCGCCAGCAGCGGCACCATCTGGACGACCAGCATGGTGACGATGAAGAAGTTGCGGCCGCGGAAGCCGAACCTGGCGACGGCGACGGCGGCCAGGAAGCCGACGACGAGGCCGAGCACCACCGCGCCGAGCGTGATGACGACGGTGTTCTGGAGGCCCGGCAGGAACTCCTTGTCCTCGAAGATCGTCTTGTAGCTGTCGAAGGAGAACGCCTGCGGCCAGAAGGTCGGGTCCTTGGCGATCAGGTCCTTGTTGGACTTGAAGGTGGTGATGATCATCCAGTAGATCGGGAAGCCCATCACCACCGCGAAGCCGAGGCCGAGGGTGTTCCAGACCCAGGTCATCACCGGGCTCTGGCCGGTCGCGCGGACCTTGGCCCGGACCTTCGGCGCGGCGGCCGCGGCGGCCGTGGTGTCGACGGTGGTCATCGGTCCTGGGCTCCGATCTTGAGCATCTGGCGGATGTAGAAGACGAGCACCGCCAGCATGAGGAGGATCATGGCGATCGAGATCACCGAGGAGTCGCTGTACTTCGAGGCGACGATGCCCTTCTGGAAGAGGTAGGTGCCGATCGTCCAGTAGCCGGGCTCGGGCGAGGTGTTGCGCAGCGAGAAGATCTGCGCGAAGACCTGGAAGTCCCAGATGAAGCTCAGCGCGGTGCTGATCATCAGGAACGGCTTGATGACCGGGATCACCACGTGCCGGAAGGCCTGCAGGCCGGTGGCGCCGTCCAGCTTGGCGGCCTCCATCAGCTCCTTGGGCACCTGGGTCAGCGCGGCGTTGAGGCCGAGCACCAGGAAGGGCAGCGCACCCCAGACGATGACCGCCGCGCCGACCACGTAGAGGCCGACGGTGGGGTCGGCGAACCAGTCGTAGTGCTTGGTCTTCTCGTCGCCGGTGAACAGGTAGCCGATGTAGTCGACCACGCCGCCGTTGGAGGCGAAGAGCCAGCGGAAGATGGTGCCGGTGACGAGCGCGGGGATGGCCCAGACGAACATCATCACGGTGATACAGACGACCTTGACCCAGCCGGAGACCCGGTTGAGCAGCAGGGCGAACAGCATGCCCAGCACCATGGAGAGGACGACCAGCTCCAGGGTGAACCAGACCGAGCGGAGCACGACCTCCCAGAACTGGTCGTCGCCGAGGACCTTGCCGTAGCCCTCGAACCCGATGTACTTCGACAGCGCCGGGTTGACCAGGTACGAGTACCGGTTGATGTTCTGGAACGACAGGTCGAACAGCTGGTACAGCGGATACGCCAGAACGCCCACCAGGGCCGCGACGGCCGGCAGGATCATGGCGTACGGGATGTAGTGGCCGCCCGCCAGGAAGCCGCGGCTGCGCGGCGGCGGGGCGGCGGCCGCGGTCTCCTCGACCGCCACCGGCGTTTCGTTCGTTGTCACGCTCATCTGGGTCCTTCCCGGCCCGCGGAACTGCTCGGTACCTGCGCGGGTGGGCAGTCCGCGCTCGCGCACGGACTGCCCACCCCCTGCACGCTTCGTCAGCCGTTCAGGTCCTTGAGGACGGTCTCCTCGACCTTCTTGAGCTCCGCGGCCGGGTCGCCGCCGGCGGCGATCGCACCGAAGGCGTTCTTCAGCGCGGTCTCGTCGGCACCGGACCACATCGGGGAGTTCGGGATGAACCAGGTCTGGCCCTCGGCGGCGTCACCGGTCGCCTTGTTGGCCGGCGCGGCGGCCTTGTAGGCGGCGACCAGGTTCTTGGCGTTCGGGATCGCGAACTTCGCGAGCTCGGTCTGCTGCTTGGTGTTGGTGAAGATCTGCAGGAAGGTCGCGCCCAGGCCCGGGTTGGCGGACTTGGCCGGGACGGCCAGGTCGGAGCCGCCGAGGAAGGCGGGGGTGGGCTGGCCGGCCGCGTTGCCCGGCAGGGCGATGCTGGCGAGCTTGTCCTTCAGGGTCGGGTCGCCGACCTTCGGGTCGGCGACGGAGCCGAGCTCCCAGCCGTTGCCGACGATGGCGGCGATGTTGCCCTTGGCCATCAGGGCGTCCTGGGTGGCCTCGTCGGTGGTGGCGCCGCCGACCGAGAACTGCTTCTGCAGGTCGTTCCAGACCTTGACGCCCTCGATGAACTTGGGGTCGGTCAGGGTGCCGGTCCACTTGTCGCCGTCGCTCTTGGCGACGATGTTCTTCACGCCGAAGGTGCCGGCGCCGAAGGAGGCGGCGGTGTACCAGTTCTGGCCCGGCAGGTACAGGGCGGAGAAGTTCGGCACGGAGGCGTTGGCGGCCTTCACCTTGGTGAGGGCGTCCTTCAGCTCGGCCAGGGTGGTCGGCGGGTTGGTGACGCCGGCCGCGGCGAACAGGTCCTTGCGGTAGATCAGGACGCGGGCGCCGGCGTAGTACGGGACGGCGTAGGTCTTGGAGCCGTCCGGGGTCTGGCCGGAGGCGGCCAGCGAGTCCAGGTACTTGTCCGAGTTCTCGAACTGGGCCTTCACGCCGGTCAGGTCGACGAAGGAGCCGGCCTCGATGTACTTGGCGGTCTGGGTGTTGCCGAGCTCGACGACCTCGGGGGCGTTGCCGGAGAGCAGGGCGGTGTCGAGCTTGGTGGTGTAGTTGGTCCAGGTCTGCCACTGGATGTCGACGTCGGCGCCGGTCTCCTCCTTGAACTGCTTCTTGGCAGCCTCGACGACCGACGGCCAGCCCTTCTGGGCGTCGTCCATCAGCCAGACCGTGATCTTCTTGCCCTTGCCGTCCTTGCTGAGGGTGGCCTGCTTGGCGTCGCCGGAGGAGCCGGACGAGGAGCAGGCGGACGCGACGAGAACGGTGGCAATGGCGGCCACGGCGGCGAGCTTGCGGTTCAAACCATCCTCCAGAGGGATGAGCAAGGTGTGGCACCGGGCTGTGGGGGCGTGGCCCTGAAGCGTCGTGCCGGGGGGAATGTCACCGGTGATTGCGAAGGGGGAACAGCAGGGTGGAGCGGCAACCGGCCTGGTGGAGTAGACCATTGGTGTAGACCAACTGCCCTGGAGATTGGCACGTACCAAAGAAGGCCGTCAAGGGTTCGCGAGTGCTCGGGGCACACCGTTATCAACGCTTGACACGGTCGTGCGCATCTGGTGGTCGGCGGGGCTTGGACTGGACCATCCCGGCCGGGAAATCGGGCGAATGCCCCATGAACAGCCATAGATGGCGAACGATCCGTCCTCGGGCCTAACCCTCCCTCAAGTGGACCTTAAGGCAGCCCTAGCGGAGCGTGCGGTGAGTGTGTGCTCACCCTGCGTATCCGCATGACAACGGCTCTGCAACGACTGGTGCTTACGCCCCCGTGCGCCGTTGACGCGACCAGTGGTCTGGTCCAGTCTCGGCGAACTGGTCTGTACCAATGCGCAGACCTTCCCCGACCCTCCGGAGGAAGCGTGAAGCGGCAGTTGACGGCGGCGATCGGCATGGCGGCCCTGCTGGCCACCGCGGTGGGATGCGGCAGCAGCGGCTCCCCGGGCGGGGACGGGGCGGCCTCGGCCGCCGCGGAGACGGGGACCATGACCGTCTGGCTGATGGGCGAGGCCCAGACCAGCTGGCCCGAGCTGGTCCAGCAGGTGAACGACGAGTTCGCCGCCAAGTACCCGAAGGTCGAGCTCCGGCTCCGGTACCAGACCTGGAAGGACAAGATCGCCAACCTGGACGAGGCCCTGAAGGGCGAGCGGGTGCCCGACGTCGTCGAGCTCGGCAACACCGAGACGATGAAGTACATCCTCAACGGCTCGCTCGCGCCGGTGGACCGCACGGCCTTCGACAACAACCAGACCTGGATCCGCGGCCTGGTCAACACCTGCACCTACCAGGACAAGCTCTTCTGCGTGCCGTACTACGCCGGTGCCCGGGTCGCCATCTACAACTCGGCGATGTTCCAGGAGGCCACCGGCAGCTCCTCCGTCCCGGCCACCGAGGACGAGCTGATGGCCGCCCTCGACAAGATCCAGGCGAAGAACCGCAGCGGGAAGGCCTTCTCGCCGCTCTACCTGCCGGGCCCCTACTGGTACGCCGCGATGTCCTACGTCGCCGCGTACGGCGGCGCCATCGCCCGCTTCGACAACGGCGGCCGCTGGCACGGCACCCTCAGCGACGAGAAGTCGCAGCAGGGCATCCAGCACTTCGTCGACCTGGTCAAGCGGTACAACCACGGCGACCTGACGGTGAACGAGCTCGACCAGGCGGCGGTGCTCGGCAAGCACCGCACCGCGATGCTCTACGGCAACGGCTGGGAGGCCGCCGCCGCACTGGAGCCGCTCTCCGGCGACCCCAAGCTCAAGGACGTCGTGAAGGTCGCCGGCATGCCCGGCCCGAACGGCAAGCCGCTGCCCTCCTTCATCGGCGGCTCGGACCTCGCGGTCACCGCCAAGTCGCAGGTCCAGGACCTCGCCAAGGACTGGATCCGGATGTTCACCAGCGCCAAGTCGCAGCAGGTGCTGGCGGACAAGGACACCCTGCCGAACAACCTCACCCAGCTCGCCCCGCTGAAGAACAAGCCGGCCACCGCGGCCGCCGCCAACGCCGTCCCGGACGCCTGGTTCACCCCGGTCGCCCCGGGCTGGGCGGCGATCGAGAAGCAGAACGTCCTCGTCGACATGCTGAACGACATCTTCGCCGGCACCTCGGTGGAGACCGCGGCCAAGGCCGCCGACGCCAAGATCGACGCGCTGATCAACAACCCGTCCTGAGCCGCCCGGCCGGGCTCCGGAGTTCGTTCCGGGGCCCGGACATCGTAGGATCGAGCGGCAACACCTTTGCAGCGAGTGTGCGGACTCGCCGCCGTGAGGGACCCGCCGGGCCAGCAGCCCGCAGCGGGCCGAACCATCTCAACGGAGGCACACCGATGTCCGACCCGCAGACCGTCCCCGGCAGGATCATGGCGGCGGAGATGGCCGAGCAGCCGGCCGTCCTGCAGCGCATCCTCGACGAGGGCGCCCCCAAGATCCGCGAGATCGCCGCCGAGATCGCCGGCCGCAACCCGCGCTTCGTGCTGCTGACCGCCCGCGGCACCTCCGACAACGCGGCCCTGTACGCGAAGTACCTGATCGAGGTCCTGCTCGGCAAGCCCGCCGGCCTCACCTCGATGTCCACCACCACCGCGTACGGCGCCAAGCCCGACCTCCGGGACTGCCTGGTCGTCACGGTCAGCCAGTCCGGCGGCTCGCCCGACCTGGTGGCCTCCACCAAGGCCGCCCGCGAGGCCGGCGCCATCACCCTCGCGGTGACCAACAACGCCGGCTCCCCGCTGGCCGAGGTCTCCGAGTTCCACATCGACGTGCTGGCCGGCCCGGAGAAGGCGCTGCCGGCGACCAAGACGTACACCGCCGAACTCCTGGCGCTGTACCTCTTCGTCGAGGGCCTGCGCGGCGGCGACGGCTCGGCCGCCAAGGCCCTGCCCGGCCTCGCCGCCGGCGTCCTGGAGCGCCAGGCCGAGGTCAAGTCCCTCGCCGAGCGCTACCGCTTCGCCCAGCGCCTGGTCATCACCTCGCGCGGCTACGGCTACCCGACCGCCCGCGAGGCGGCGCTGAAGCTGATGGAGACCACCTACATCCCGGCGTCGCCGTTCTCCGGCGCCGACCTGCTGCACGGCCCGCTCGCCATGGTGGACAACGTCTCCCCGGTGATCGCCATCGTGCCGGACGGCAAGGGCGGCGAGGCCCTGCAGCCGGTCCTCGACCGGCTCCGCGGCCGTGGTGCCGACCTCGTCGTGATCGGTCAGGAGGCCCAGGTCGAGGCGGCCTCGGCGGGCTTCGCGCTGCCGGCCGGCGTGCCGGAGGAGGTGCAGCCGATCCTGGAGATCCTGCCGCTGCAGCTGCTCGCCTACGAGGTGACGATCGCCCGCGGCCAGGACCCGGACGCGCCGCGCGCCCTCGCCAAGGTCACCGAGACCCACTGACGCCCGGCGCATCGGGCACACGGAAGGGGCGCGCGGGGTGGGAAACCCCGCGCGCCC
>NZ_BAAALD010000029.1:17764-52535 GCF_039528095.1 Kitasatospora arboriphila | reverse complement strand
GGGTCGGGCGGGGCCGCTCCGTGGGGCCGGGCGCGGGGGGAGGCGGGCCCCCCCCGCCGGCGGGCGCCCGGAAAGCACTACGGGCCACGGCGCCGACACAGGACCCTCAACCCGTGCGGCACCGCAGCCCGGAGCTGTCGTCGGCGGCCGGTGCGGCCGGGAGTTGTGCGGGACTCCCGGGCCACCGGTGCGCCGACCGAGAAGGGACCTCGCGCGGTCAGGGCAGTGTGCGCGGGGGGTCTCTCCTTGGTGCGTTTCCCATTGTGGACTAGACCAATTGTGGTTGTCCAGGGGTGCGCCGACATTGGTCTGGACAACGTTGCGGAAGGTCCCGCGGGGCCGTTTTCGTTAGGCTCGCCCTGTGCCCTCGCTGAACGAACTCGTCCGCCGCCACACCACCCTCACCGGTGCCGACGTGGAGTGGCTGCACCTGCTGGTCTCGGAGTGGCAGCTGCTCTCCGACCTCTCCTTCGCCGACCTGGTGCTCTGGATCCCCACCTGGGACGGGATCCGGTACGTCTCGGTCGCCCAGATGCGGCCGAACACCGGTCCGACCTCGTACCAGGACGACATGGTCGGCCACCTGGTGCCGCGCGGCCGCCGCCCGCTGCTGGACGCGGCCTACGACGAGGGCCGCATCGTGCGCGAGGGCGACCCGGAGTGGCGCGAGGAGGTGCCCGTCCGGGTCGAGTCCATCCCCGTCCGGCGCGAGGGCCGGGTGTTGGGCGTGATCGCCCGCAACACCAACCTGCTGACCGTCCGCACCCCCAGCCGGCTGGAGCTCACCTACCTGCAGAGCGCCTCGGACCTGGCCCAGATGATCGCTGCCGGAACGTTTCCCTACCCGGCCGAGCAGACCGACATGGACGCGGCGCCCCGCGTCGGCGACGGCCTGATCCGGCTCGACGCGGACGGCATCGTCACCTACGCCAGCCCCAACGCGCTCTCCGCCTACCACCGGATCGGCCTCAACACCGACCTGGTGGGCAGTCATCTCGGCCGCACCACCGCCGAGTTGGCCCCGCCGTCGCGCTCCGCGGTGCACGAGTCCCTGGTGAAGATGGCCAGCGGCTGGGCGCCCCGGCAGACCGAGGTCGAGGCGCAGGGCGGGGTGGTGATCATCCGCTCCATCCCGCTCAAGCCCAAGGGCACCCCCACCGGGTCCCTGGTGCTCTGCCGCGACGTCACCGAGCTGCGGCGGCGCGACCGCGAGCTGATGACCAAGGACGCGACCATCCGGGAGATCCACCACCGGGTGAAGAACAACCTGCAGACCGTCGCCGCGCTGCTGCGGCTGCAGTCCCGCCGGATGGACTCGGACGCGGGCCGGGCCGCGCTGGACGAGGCGGTGCGGCGGGTCGGCTCGATCGCCATCGTGCACGAGACCCTCTCGCAGACCCTCGACGAGCAGGTCGCCTTCGACGAGATCGCCGACCGGGTGCTCGCCATGGTGATGGAGCTCTCCCAGGACGGTCTGGTCAGCACCAAGCGCACCGGCAGCTTCGGCATCCTCACCGCCGAGGTCGCCACCCCGCTCGCGATGATCCTCACCGAGCTGCTGCAGAACGCCCTAGAACACGCGTTCGGCCCGAAGGCGGCGGGCAACCTGGAGGTCAGCTCCCTGCGCGGGCGGGCCCCGGCGACCGGCATGGGCTGGTCCGACAGCTGGAACGACGGCGTCAAGCCGGAGGAGTACCTGCTGATCACCGTGCAGGACGACGGCCGCGGCATGCCCGAGGGCTTCGACCCGCAGAAGGCCGGCAACCTCGGCCTGCAGATCGTCCGGACCCTGGTCACCGGCGAGCTCGGCGGCACCTTCGACATGGTCGCCGCCCCGGGCGGCGGCACCAAGGTCGTCCTGGAGATCCCGGTGAAGTAGCGGCGGCGCGGCCCGGGAACGCCACGAGGCCCTGCCGACCGGGGGGGTGGGTCGGCAGGGCCTCTCAACCCGTTCCGGCCGTCGGGGGGAGTCGGCCGGAGCGGGGGCTCTGTGGGTGCGACGCGCTGCACTCGTGTGTTGCACACGGTGAACGGCCCAGGTCCACAATATTGCTCTCAGTGAGCAGTATCAAGGCCCCTGGCGGCCCGGCGTCGTCCGGGTCGCGCCGTGCGGCGCGACCCTTCGTGCGGAAGGCCCTGGGAACACTCGGAGACAGGGCCTTTGATCATGGATTGATCAGGTGGTGCTGGCGGCGTGTCAGGCGGTGCGGGCGCGGTTGCGGGCGGCACGGCGCTTCATCGCGCGACGCTCGTCCTCGCTCATACCGCCCCAGACGCCGGCGTCCTGGCCGGTCTCGAGCGCCCACTGCAGGCACTGGTCCATGACGGGACAGCGGCGGCACACGGCCTTGGCTTCCTCGATCTGCAGCAGAGCAGGACCGGTGTTCCCGATCGGGAAGAACAGCTCCGGGTCCTCTTCGCGGCAGACAGCGCGGTGGCGCCAGTCCATGGTCGTCCAACTCCTCCGGTCGGCGGGCGGTGGCCCGGCCGACGCAATCGACGGCTTGTGAATGTGAACGCTTTCACGAATCCCGCAACAGCAAAAGCGACCAAAGGCCCATCGGGCCCGGGTGGTCTGCGCTGAGGTGGGGTTCGGGCGATTCGAGGGAGTTCCGCGTGTCCCGCTGCGGCCCGTCCCGATCGCCATGTAGAGGTTCGCAAACCTGCGGCCCGGATACAACCCCCTTCGGCAAGGAATTTTTGATTCTTCGGTGTCGCATAGCTCACAGCCCGTACTTCTATGGGGTGAAGGGGGCTAGCGCGTTCGAGAAGAAGGGTGGGACCCCCTTCTGGTCACACAATCACACGCAGTGCCCGCCGAACGCCTGTGAAACTGACGCGACTCCTGTCTCCAAGGTGGTCCCCGTCGACCTGAAACGGGGCCGGTTCCTGTGAAACCAAGGTGAAGTGTCTGACGTCGTGATAGGAGACGACGTGTTTCCCGCTCGGTCCGGAGGCCGCCGCGGCGCCGTCCGCAGGGGTGTGCGACCGCAGAATCTGACGGACCGTTCGAGCCGTGCCGAACGCCGTCATTCGAGTGATGCCGAAGATGTCAAGGTGCGTCTCGAAGGACGCGGAGGGCGAGGGGTACACCGGACGGTTCCCGAGGAAGGTCCACGGCGAGGTGTTGCTGACTATCGACAGCACCAGGCCCGGCACCGGCTCTCGCCCGTTGATCTCCAGGGTGATGGGGCCGTTCCGGCGATGCTCACGCTCGGTGACGTAGTGCCGGAGCGCCTGGTTCACGTAGAGGGCGTGCGTGGAACGCCGGCCCGCCCTGCGCTGCTCCTCCACCCGCCCCACCACGCCGGCGTCGAAGCCCAGCCCCGCGGTGAAGGTGAACCAGCGGTCCGCCTCCCCCTCCGAGAGGGCCTTGCCCAGCCCGATGGAGCGCTCCCGCCGGACGGCCAGCGCGTCCAGCAGCGCACCCGTCGCCTCCACCGGGTCGTTCGGCAGCCCCAGCGCGCGGGCGAAGACGTTGGTCGAACCGCCGGGCACCACCGCCAGCCGCGGCACCCGCTCGGACGGGCCGTGCGCGAGCAGCCCGTTCACCACCTCGTTGACCGTGCCGTCGCCGCCCAGGGCGACCACCAGGTCCACCCCGCCGTCCTCGGTCGCGGCACGCGCCAGGTCGCCCGCATGCCCGCGGTACCGGGTCTGCGCGACCTCCAGCTTCAGGTCGCTGCGCAGGGCGTGGATCAGTACGTCGCGGGTGCGGGCACTGGTGGTGGTCGCCATCGGGTTCACGACCAGGAGAGCGCGCATGAACGCCAGCCTACGGGTCGGTACCGGAGGCGCGGCGGTTACCCTGCTGGAGTGACCGCGAAGACCGCCCGCACCGCACCCGCCCCCGCCACCGGCCAGGAGGGCGCCACGAGCCCCGCCGGAGCCCGCCCGGCCCCGCTGCTCACGGGTGCCGCGATCACCCTGCTGGAGGGCGCCGCACTCGCCGGATGGGGCCTCTACGACGTCGTCTCCTCCCTCGTCGGCGACCACGCCGCGGCCGGCCGCAGCGCCGCCGGCGCCGCCGTCCTGCTGCTGATGGGCCTCCTCCCGCTGCTGGCCGGCCGGGCGCTGCTGCGGCTGCGCCGCTGGGGCCGCAGCCCTGCGCTGCTCACCAACTCCATCTGCCTGCCGGTGGCCTACTACATGTGGCAGGGCGGCGGCGCCGTCCGGGTCGCCGCGGTGGCCGTCGGCCTGCTGGGCCTGGCCGGCATCGTCTCGCTGCTGAACCCGAAGGTCACCGCCGCCCTCTACGGCGAGCAGGGCTGACCCGGGCCCGGACACGGGCGAAGGCGGAGGGGCGCGGTCCGAACCGCGCCCCTCCGCCTTCTGCGTCACCGCCCCGGGCCGACCGGGGCCCGCCCTCACTCCTCGACGAGGAGCTTCTCCCGCAGCTGGGCCAGGGTGCGGGCGAGCAGCCGCGAGACGTGCATCTGCGAGATGCCCACCTCGGCGGCGATCTGCGACTGCGTCATGTTGCGGAAGAACCGCAGCACCAGGATCTTCTGCTCGCGCGGCGGCAGCTGGGCGAGCAGCGGCTTCAGCGACTCCCGGTACTCGACGCCCTCCAGCGCCTCGTCGGTCGCGCCGAGGGTGTCCGCCACGGCGGGCGACTCGTCGTCGCTGTCCGGCACGTCCAGCGAGAGCGTCGAGTACGCGTTGGCGGACTCCAGGCCCTCCAGCACGTCCTCCTCGGAGATCCCGAGGTGCTCGGCCAGCTCGTGCACGGTGGGCGAGCGCCCGTGCCGCTGCGAGAGCTCGCTGGTCGCCGTGGTCAGCGACAGCCGCAGCTCCTGCAGCCGGCGCGGCACCCGGACCGCCCAGCCCTTGTCCCGGAAGTGCCGCTTGATCTCGCCCACGATGGTCGGCGTCGCGTAGGTGGAGAACTCCACCCCGCGCTCGTGGTCGAAGCGGTCGACCGACTTGATCAGGCCGATGGTGGCGACCTGCGTCAGGTCGTCCAGCGGCTCGCCGCGGTTGCGGAAGCGCCGGGCCAGGTGCTCGACCAGCGGGATGTGCATCCGCACCAGCTGGTTGCGGATCTCCACCCGCTCCGGCGAGCCGTCCGGCAGCTGGGACAGCCGTACGAACAGCGCGCGGGCGGCCTCGCGGTCCGGCGCCGCCGAGCGGTGGCCCTGGGCGGGCACCGCGCTGCGCACCGCGGTCGCGGCGGACGACAGCTCCTCGTCCGCGGGCGCGGCCGCCGCGGCGGGCTGCTCCGGTGTCGGATCGGTGGGCTGGGTCATCCGCTGGGCGTCCTTCGGGTACGCGTCGTCGGTCGGGTTGGCGTCGGCGATGCGGGCAGCGCTCGCCTGGGGCGGTACGGCCACGTCTGCGGTGGCCGCCGGCACCGCGGCGGCCCCTGTGCGGTCCAGATCACTCACGGCGATCACCCGTTCCGTTCCGGGAGCACTTCTCACTGGCTGTACCGCAGCGGACTGCGGTACGGGGGAGCCGCACGCGCCGGGCGCCGGCCCCGCCGGGCGGCACCTGCGCGTACGGCCCGAGGCGCACGGCGCTACGGCTGGGCAGGAGACCCGCCGCGCTTCTTGTGCAGGCTGATGATGACGGTGTTGTCCTCGCCCACGGACGAGTCCACCTCGCCGGCCAGTGCGGAGAGCACCGTCCAGGCGAAGGTGTCCCGCTCGGGGGCGCGGCCGTCGGTCGTGGGCGCCGACACGGTCACCTTGAGCGAGTCGCCGACCAGCCGGAACTCGCAGCTCAGGACGGAACCCGGCACCGCCTGCTGGAGCAGGATGGCGCAGGCCTCGTCCACCGCGATGCGGAGGTCCTCGATCTCGTCCAGGGTGAAGTCCAAGCGGGCCGCGAGGCCCGCCGTCGCTGTTCGCAGCACTGAGAGGTAGGCACCCGCCGCGGGCAGCCGGACCTCGACGAAGTCCTTCACGTCGGGCTCACCGTCGATCTGGGACACCCTCACCTCCTGGGTGACGCGCGGTGCTTGCGGCCGGACGGCCGCGGCACTTCCTCTTGCTTCGCTCAACTGCTTCGCCCCAACTCGTCCGAGGGGTGGTGCGGTACGTACCGGTTCATACCCACCCGGGGCAGTCGGAACGCCGCGCATCCGCCCGAGACGTTACCGCTATCGGGGGGCCGATGTCGCGATCTCCGGCCACGATCACGGGAACGGGCGACGGGCGGTCGGTCAACCCCCCACCGGGCCGCCCAGCTCGGCCAACGCGCCGTCGGTCAGCCGGAAGACCGTCCACTCGTCCATGGGCACCGCGCCGAGCGACTTGTAGAAGCCGATCGACGGCTCGTTCCAGTCCAGCACCGACCATTCCAGGCGGGCGTAGCCGCGGGCCGTGCAGATCCGCGCCAGCTCGACCAGCAGCGCCCTGCCGTGGCCGCCGCCGCGCGCCGACGGACGGACGTACAGGTCCTCCAGGTGGATCCCGTGGGTGCCGCGCCAGGTGGAGAAGTTGCGGAACCACAGGGCGAAGCCGACCGGCTCGCCGGCGTCGTCCTCGGCGATCAGCCCGAACACGGCCGGGTGCTCGCCGAACAGCGCGTCGTGCAGCTGCTCCGGGGTCGCCCGCGCCTCGTCCACGGCGCGCTCGTACTCGGCGAGCTCGCGGATCATGGCGTGGATGACGGGGACGTCGGCGGCCTCGGCGGTGCGGATCATACGGCGAGGGTACTCGGACGGACCCGCCGGGCGGAAAGGTTAATCGTGCGCACCCGCTCCGACCCGCGGTCCTCCCGGCTCCCGCACCCGTGCCGGTGGCCCCGACCTGGGCCCGGTCGGCGAGCCGGACCTCCGGCCGGCGGACCGCCGGGACGGGTGGTGCCGGGGTGCCGCAGCGGTGCGCATCGCGGCCTCCCTCGCTCGGGGCGGCGGGTCGGCCCGGGACGGCCCGACCCGTGCCACGAGCCTACGCCGACGGCCGCCGGGCGACCTGCCGGACGCCCCGGGCACGCCGGGGGCCCGGCCGCCGCGCGCGGCCGGGCCCCCGGTTACTGATGCGTGATCAGGCGGCCTTCTTGGTCTCCCAGAAGATGCGGTCGATCTCGGCGATCAGGTCGAGCAGGGCCTGGCCGGTGGCCGGGTCCGTCGAGGCCTTGGCGGCCGAGGCGGCCTTGCCGGCCTTGTTGAACAGGTCGTGCAGCTGCGGGTAGGCCTCGAAGTGCGGGGCCTTGAAGTAGTCGGTGTGCAGCACGGAGAGGTGGTGCTTGACCAGCTCGGCGCGCTCCTCCTTGATGACGATGGCGCGCGCACGGAAGTGCGGGTCCTCGTTGGCCTGGTACTTCTCCTGAGTGGCCTTCACGGACTCGGCCTCGATGCGGGCCTGGGCCGGGTCGTACACGCCGCAGGGCAGGTCGCAGTGGGCGTGCGCGGTGGCTCGCGGAGCAAACAGACGAGAGAACATGGAAGTCCTTCCTTAGATCGTCTTCCCGCGAGCGAGATTACCCCGCCGCAGCGGCCGTTTCGCGGTCGGCCCGGTGGCCTAGGGCAAAAGACGGAGCCACAACCGGTCGATATCGGGCGGGCACCGGGCGTGCCGCCATGCTGGAGACTGGACAGCGACACGGGCAGGGGAGAGACGGATGGCCGAGGAGCGGGAGCCGGACGGCGGCGGGCTGCTGCCGCTCGGGGTGATCGACGTGGCGGGCCCCTCGATGCGGCCCGCCCTGCACGACGGGGACCGGGTGCTCGTCCGGTACGGCGCGCGGATCCGGCCGGGTGCGGTGGTCGTGGTCCGGCATCCGCTGCGGCAGGACCTGCTGGTGGTGAAGCGGGCGGTCGGGCGCCGTCCGGGCGGCTGGTGGCTGCTGTCGGACAACCCGCTGGTGACCTCGGACAGCCGGGAGTACGGGGCGGTGCCCGCCG
The DNA here is from genome assembly GCF_039528095.1 of Kitasatospora arboriphila. Taxonomy (NCBI): domain Bacteria; kingdom Bacillati; phylum Actinomycetota; class Actinomycetes; order Kitasatosporales; family Streptomycetaceae; genus Kitasatospora; species Kitasatospora arboriphila. The sequence goes on along the minus strand of NZ_BAAALD010000029.1, from coordinate 44,683 downwards.
AGCTGGTGCTCGGCCGGGTGCTGCTGCGGCTGCGGCCCCGCCCGGCCTGGCTGGCGCCGCCGCGGAGCCTGGAACGGGTGCTGAACGGCGCCGTCCTGGGCCGCCTCCCGGGCCTGGCGGCCCGGTTCGGCGTACACGCGCCACTGGACGTGGAGTCGTAGGTCGCCGTCCTCACGGCATGCGGGCGCCCCCTGCGGGGCACCCCTGAACCGACCACCCGGCTGTCCTTCGACGACACGCCCCGGCGAGATCGCCCCCGGGTGCCGAACGGCCTCAGTCGCGGGCGGCGAGGGCCGCGCGGGCGGCCTCCTCGCGCTTGCGGGCGCGGTAGGCGGCGACGTTGGCGCGGGTCGCGCAGCGGTCGGAGCAGTAGCGGCGCGAGCGGTTGGTCGAGGTGTCGAGGTAGGCGTTGCGGCAGGGCGCGGCCTGGCAGATGCCGAGCCGGTCGGCGCCGAGCTCGGTGAGGTGGATGGCCAGGCCCATGCAGGCCACGGCGGTGTAGTTGGCGGTGGCGGTGGCCGCGTTGTCGGCCAGGTGCAGGTGCCAGCGCGGGCGGCCGGCCTCGTCGAGGTAGTCGTGGCCGGAGACCAGCGGGCTGACGGGGTACTCGACCATCAGGCTGTTGAGCAGGTCGACGGCGCGGATCTCGTCGCCCTCGGCGGCGGCCTCGAAGACGCCGCGCAGCCGGGTGCGGACGGCCCGCAGCCGGGGCAGGTCGGCCTCGTCGGCGAGCGCGGCGGCGCGGCCGGCCGTCCCGAACAGGCTGCGGACGGCGTCCACCGAGGTGAGGGCGTCCCGGCCGCGTTCCGGTTCCTCGGTGTTCACCAGCCGGACGGCGTAGTCGGCGTACGAGGCGAGCTCCACGGATGGTCCTTCCAGGGCCGGTAACAGGCAAGCTGCCTCAAGGGTATTACCTGAGAGCCGGGGCGCGAAGACGCCCGCCGCCCTCGGGGGCGGCGGGCGTCTTCGGAGCGGAGGTCAGAGGACCTTGGACAGGAACAGCTTGGTCCGCTCGTGCTGCGGGTTGGAGAGCACCTCGCGCGGGTCGCCGGACTCGACGACCACGCCGCCGTCCATGAAGACCAGCGCGTCGCCGACCTCGCGGGCGAAGCCCATCTCGTGGGTGACCACGACCATGGTCATGCCCTCCTCGGCGAGGCCGCGCATGACGTCGAGGACCTCGCCGACCAGCTCGGGGTCGAGCGCCGAGGTGGGCTCGTCGAACAGCATCAGCTTGGGCTGCATGGCGAGCGCACGGGCGATCGCGACGCGCTGCTGCTGGCCGCCGGAGAGCTGGGACGGGTAGCTGCCGGCCTTGGCGGACAGGCCGACCCGCTCCAGCAGGGCCATGCCGCGCTCCTTGGCGGCGGCCTTGGTCTCGCCCTTGACCTGCACCGGGGCCTCGATGACGTTCTCGAGCGCCGTCATGTGCGGGAAGAGGTTGAAGTGCTGGAAGACCATGCCGATGTCGCGGCGCTGGAGCGCGACCTCGCTGTCCTTCAGCTCGTAGAGCTTCTCGCCCTTCTGCCGGTAGCCCACCAGGTCGCCGTCGACGTAGAGCCGGCCGGCGTTGATCTTCTCCAGGTGGTTGATGCAGCGGAGGAAGGTGGACTTGCCGGAGCCGGACGGCCCGACCAGCACGAACACCTCGCCCTGCTTGACCTCCAGGTCGATGCCCTTGAGCACCTCGACGAGGCCGTAGGACTTGTGGACGCGCTCCGCCCGGACCATCGCGTGGGTCGCGTCGGCGGGGGTCTTCTCAAGGTCGCTCACAGGTGACCGCCTCCTTCCAGACCCGGGACGACGTCGTGCGTGGTCGCCGGCTTGCGGCGGCCGGTGAACATGCCGCGGACGCGCTGCAGCGGGGTGGGCGGCAGGGTGCGGTTGGCGCCACGGGCGTAGTGCCGCTCGATGTAGTACTGGCCGACCGTGAGGATCGAGGTCAGGACCAGGTACCAGATGCTGACCGCGATCAGGACCGGGATGGTCTGGAACGTGCGGGAGAAGATGTTGTGGCCGGCCTGGTAGAGCTCCTCCAGGGCGATGACGCTCGCCAGGGACGAGGTCTTCAGCATCGAGATGGTCTCGTTGCCGGTCGGCGGGATGATCACCCGCATCGCCTGCGGGAGGACGATCCGCCTCATCGTCTTGAACTGGCTCATGCCGAGGGCGTGCGCGGCCTCGGTCTGGCCCTCGCTCACGGACTGCAGGCCGCCGCGGACGATCTCGGCCATGTAGGCCGCCTCGTTCAGGCCGAGGCCCAGCAGCGCGGCGACGAAGACCGGGATCAGCGCGTTGGTCGAACCCGAGACGAACTCGGGGCCGAACGGGATGCCGATGGAGAGCTTCGGCCAGATCGCGGCGAGGAAGTTCCAGAACACCAGCTGCACCAGCACGGGGGTGCCGCGGAAGATCCAGATGTACACCCAGGCCACTCCGGAGAGCAGCGGGTTGGGCGAGAGCCGCATCACCGCGAGGATGATGCCGCCGACCACGCCCATGACCATCGCCAGGGCGGTCAGTTCGAGGGTGACGAGCAGGCCGTGCAGGATCTGGTCGTTGAAGAGGGTGTCGCCGACGACCGACCACTGGAAGGCCGGGTTGGTCACCAGGGCGTGGATCAGCATCGCCGCGAGGAGGGCGACGACGACCGCTCCCGCCCAGCGTCCGGGGTGGCGGACCGGGACGGCCTTGATGGTCTCAGGCCGTCCCGTCTTCACCGACCCCTGATCGATAGGGTTCACGTTGAGTAGCCTCGGGGGGTTGGTTGGAGAACGTCAGCTCTTGGCGGCGTTGACCTCGGACGTGGCGATCGCGCCCGCCGAGACACCCCACTTGTCGAGGATCTGCTTGTACGTGCCGTCGGCGATCAGGGACTGGACGGCGCCCTGGACGGCCTTGGTCAGCTCGGAGTTCTTGGCGACGACGATGCCGTAGGGGGCGCTGTCGTAGGTGTCGCCGATCTTCTCCAGCTGGCCGTTGGTCTGCTTCAGCGCGTAGTCGATGACCGGGGAGTCGGCCATCATGACCTGGTCGCGGCCGGCCACCAGGGCCTGGGTGACGTCCGTCTGCAGCGAGAACTTGTCGCCGTCGCCCGGGATCGGCTGCTTGCCGGCCTTGACGCAGTCGGGGTTGCGGACGTCCTTGATCTCGTCGGCCTGGGTGGTGCCGGTCTGGACGGCGACCTTCTTGCCGCAGAGGTCCTTGGGGTCGATCTTGTCCGGGTTGCCCTTCTTCACGGCGATGGCGGAGCCGGCCGTGAAGTAGGTGATCATGTCGACCGTCTGCTCGCGCTCCTTGGTGTCCGTGAAGGAGCTCATGCCGAGCTGGTACTTCTTCGCGGCGATGCCCGGGATGATCGAGGTGAAGTCGGCGTTCTGGACGTCCGCCTGCAGCCCCAGCTTCGCGGCGATGGCCTTGGCCAGGTCGACGTCCATGCCGACGATGGCGCCCTTGTCGTCCTTGAACTCGTTCGGGGCGTAGGAGGCGTCGGTGGCGACGGTGAGCTTCCCGCCCGACTTCACGTCCGCCGGGACGAGGGCGGCCAGCGACGGGTCGGCCGACGCGGCCTTGACGGAGCTCGTCGGGGTCGCGGCACCCGAGCCGGAGCTGCTCGACGACGAGCTGCAGGCGGTGAGGAACAGGGAGCCGGCCGCGAGGGCGGCGCCGGCCGCGACGAGGCGGGGGCGCAGGGTGCGAGCGGTCATGAGGGGGATCTCCTCCTGGGGGAGAGACGAGCGGAGCGCTACGCCGGGGGGTGGCGGTCGCCCGGCCCTCCGTCGCACTCCGTCGTGCGGCGCCGGGCCGGCCGTTCACTTGTTCGAAAATTCAAGCCGTGCATGTCGCCACCCTCCGCCGAGGTGAGCGCACGTCGGACCGCCTCGCAGAGAGGGGCGCCTCCGGGGAGGCGGTGTTCGATCCGAGTTGGGTGGAATCCTGCCACTCACGGACGGTGAACGGGCCCCGATTCAGATCAAAATCGGATAACGAGGGGCCTTCTTGTCCGCTATCCGGACGAATTCCGACCTCCTGTCACCCTGCGTATAAGTATGCAGACTTGGAGGCGTCCGGCCGGGGAACCCGGCCGGAGCGTCCGGACTCAGAAGCCGCCGTTGACCACGGCGTTCTGCGCCGCACCTGCGGCGACGCCCCACTTCTGGAGGATGTTCTCGTAGGAGCCGTCGCGGATCATCTGGTTGAGCGCCTTGACCAGAACGTCCCGCAGTTCGGTGTTCTTCTTGTTCACGGCGATTCCGTAGGGTGACGGCTGGAGCTGCGCGCCGGCGATGTCGAACTTGGCGCCGTTGGGGCCGCCCTTCGCGGCGACGTACGCGGCCACCGGGTAGTCGTTCAGGTCGGCGTCGGCGCGGCCCGCGGCGAGCTCGGCGAGCGCCTCGGTGTCGTTGTCGAACAGCTTCACCGTCAGCGGCTTGTGCGCCCGGGTGCAGGCGCCGACCTGCCGCTCGACGATCGCGTCCTGGGTGGTGCCGCGCTGCAGCGCCACGGTGTGGCCGCACAGGTCGTCCAGCTTGGCGATCTTCTCCGGGTTGCCCTTGGGGACGAGCATCTGGGTGCCGGCGATGAAGTAGTCCACGAAGTCGACGCCGGGGTTCACCACCTTGCCGTTGTCGTCGGTGCCCTCCCGGCGCTGCCGGTTGTCGGTCATCGCGGACATCGCCAGGTCGAAGTCGCCGGCCTGCAGGCCCGGTATCAGCTTGTCGAAGGCGGTGTCGGCGATCTCCACCTTCACGCCGAGCTGCTTGCCGAGCTCGGCGGCGATGTCCGGGTCGATGCCGACCGCCGAGCCGTCCGAGGCCTTGAACTCCACCGGGGCGTAGTTCAGGTCGGAGGCGATCTTGAGGACCCCCTTGGTACGGATGCTCTCCGGCAGCCGGGCGTGCAGGTCGTCCTCACTGGGCTTGCCCGGGCCGGAGCTGCCGCACGCGGTCAGCAGCAGGGTTCCCGCGACGAGCGCAGCCCCCGCGGCGATGGTGCGGGCGGGGCGGGGCGCGAAGGCGTGCATGCGGTGGTCCTCCTGGGGGAGCGGTGGAGCGGTGGAGCAGGCGAGGGTGGCGCTGCTGGCCGGAAGGTAACGTCCGCGAGCGGAACGAGAGCGTCCGGATGTCGGTGTGGGAAATGTGATCCTGCCATCCCGCCCTGCTGTCCGAGGTCGCGGGTATGTCAGAATCTGGTATCGGGTAACCCCCGACGAACGAAGGCAGACCGCCGATTCCGCTGCTCACAATCGAGCGGGGCGGATTCGGGGTGCGCAGGACCGGAAGTCGACGACGCCGACTCCGTAGCCGAGGCACCAGCTCCCCTCCGTGTCTGCGTTCACTCCTGCGGGTGCGTGTACCGTCCTGCCGCGGGTCGGTCCGGGCTGTCGGATTCCACCGGGATCCGGGCAATGTCAAGGGCCTCCGTGCGGTGAACGGCACACGACGAGGACGAAAAGGCACAGGTGCGGTGCCTTTGTCCCACCTAGGCTCGCCGGTGTGTCACCGTCCGTCCCGATGCGGATGCGCCTGGGCACGACCGGACAGCACGCAGAACCAAAAACCCTCATTTCGAGGGCGTCGCCCGACGGCCGCGCCCCGACCCCGGACACCGGGTACGCCTCGCGTACCCGGCGTCGCCGTCCCCCGTGGCGGCGTCCGCGGTGTCGATCGACCGTCGGCCGGGCGTCCTCGCTGATCATTGACGAAGAGGTCAACGTGGCAGCGGAGATCATCCACCCCAACACCCAGGACACCGACGATCCGGTCGACGCCGTCTTCGCGCTCCACCGCGGCGGCAAGATGGAGGTCCGGGCCACGGTTCCGGTGCGCGACGCGGACGACCTGTCCCTCGCCTACACCCCCGGTGTCGCCCGGGTCTGCACCGCCATCGCCGAGCAGCCCGAGCTGGTCAACGACTACACCTGGAAGTCCAACACCGTCGCGGTGGTCACCGACGGCACCGCCGTGCTCGGCCTCGGCGACATCGGCCCCGAGGCGTCGCTGCCCGTGATGGAGGGCAAGGCGATCCTCTTCAAGCAGTTCGGCGGCGTGGACGCCGTCCCGATCGCGCTGGCCTGCACCGGCGTGGACGAGATCGTCGAGACCGTCGTCCGGCTGGCCCCGTCCTTCGGCGGCGTCAACCTGGAGGACATCTCCGCCCCGCGCTGCTTCGAGATCGAGCGCCGGCTGCAGGACGCCCTGGACGTCCCGGTCTTCCACGACGACCAGCACGGCACCGCGATCGTCACCACCGCCGCGCTGTGGAACGCCGCCAAGGTGACCGGCCGCGAGGTCGGCACCCTGCGCGCCGTCATCTCCGGCGCCGGCGCCGCGGGCATCGCCATCGCCAAGATGCTGCTCGCCGCCGGCATCGGCGACGTCGCCGTCTGCGACCGCCGCGGCGTGGTCCACCAGGGCCGCGAGGACCTCACCGACGTCAAGGCCGAGATCGCCGCCCTGACCAACCGGACCGGCCTCAAGGGCTCGCTGGCCGACGCGCTCGCCGGCGCGGACGTCTTCATCGGCGTCTCCGGCGGCACCGTCCCGGAGGACGTCGTCGCCACCATGGCCGAGGGCTGCTTCGTCTTCGCCATGGCCAACCCCAACCCGGAGATCCACCCCGAGGTCGCGCACCGGTACGCGGCGGTCGTCGCCACCGGCCGCAGCGACTTCCCGAACCAGATCAACAACGTGCTGGCCTTCCCCGGCATCTTCGCCGGCGCCCTGCAGGTCCGCGCCACGCGGATCACCGAGGGCATGAAGCTCGCCGCCGCCCAGGCGCTCGCCGCCGTGGTCGCCGACGAGCTGACCCCGCAGAAGGTCATCCCCTCGCCTTTCGACGAGCGGGTCGCGCCGGCCGTCTCCAAGGCCGTCGCCGAGGCCGCCCGGGCCGAGGGCGTCGCCCGCGCCTGACGGCCCGTCGCCCGGGGCGTACCACCCAGGGGGCGCGCGGAGGCCATGCCTCCACGCGCCCCCGGTGCGTTCCTCCGGTAGCGCAGGTCACACGGTTGCGTGGTACCGGCCGCCCCGCCCGCGCCGATATCGTCCGGACCATGTTCGCTGCCTACGCCGCCCGCATCGATCCGGACGACCCGCTGAGCGCACTGGAGTTGGGCGAACTCCCGGAGCCCGAAGCCCGCGAGGGCTGGAGCGTCGTCAACGTCAGGGCCGCCACCCTCAACCACCACGACCTCTGGTCGCTGCGCGGCGTCGGCCTGCCCGCCGAACGCCTGCCGATGATCCTCGGCTGCGACGCCGCCGGCGTCGACGAGCACGGCAACGAGGTGGTCATCCACTCCGTCGTCGGCCAGAGCGGCCACGGCGTCGGCCCGGCCGAGCCGCGCTCCATCCTCACCGAGCGCTACCAGGGCACCTTCGCCGGCAAGGTCGCCGTCCCCACCTGGAACCTGCTGCCCAAGCCCGCCGAACTCAGCTTCGAGCAGGCCGCCTGCCTGCCCACCGCCTGGCTGACGGCCTACCGGATGCTCTTCACCAACGCCGGCGTCAAGCCCGGCGACACCGTCCTCGTCCAGGGCGCCGGCGGCGGTGTCTCCACCGCGCTGGTCGTCCTCGCCAAGGCCGCCGGCCTGCGGGTCTGGGTCACCGGACGGGACGAGGCCAAGCGCGCCCGCGCCGTGGAGCTCGGCGCCGACGCCGCCTTCGAGAGCGGCGCCCGGCTGCCCGAGCGGGTGGACGCCGTGATGGAGACGGTCGGCGCCGCCACCTGGTCGCACTCGGTGAAGTCGCTGCGCCCCGGCGGCACCATCGTGATCTCCGGCGCCACCTCGGGCCCGAGCCCGAAGGCCGCCGAGCTGAACCGGATCTTCTTCCTGGAGCTCAAGGTGGTGGGCTCCACCATGGGCACCAAGGAGGAGCTCGCCGGCCTGCTCGCGCTCTGCGCCAACACCGGCGTGCGGCCGGTGATCGACTCGGTGCTGCCGCTCACCGAGGCGCGCGAGGGCTTCGCCCGCCTCGCCAAGGGCGACGTCTTCGGCAAGATCGTGCTGACGCCCTGACACGGGAGCCCTGACACACGGCGGAGGGCCCCGACGGACGACGGTCCGTCGGGGCCCTCCGCCGTGCCCTGCGGTCAGCCGAACAGCCGCCGGGCCGCGGCGGCCAGCGTCGCCTGCGCGCGGGCGAGCTGATCGGCGCTCACCCCGCCGTCGCGGGCGGTGTCCCGGACGTGGTCGCGGAAGCGGTCGAGCAGCCGCTCCAGTTCGCGGGCCGGGTCGGCGTCCGGGTCGGTGCGCGCCCAGCCGGGCAGCTCCTCGGTGGCGGCGTCGTCCGCACCCTCCTCGTCGAGGTCGACCCGGGTGATCCGGACCTCCTCGGCCGGCGCCGGGTGGCCCCAGCGGGCGGCGTCGGCCAGGCCGCCGAGGCTGCGGGTGAGCTCGGCCAGCCCCTCGGCGAGCCCGGTGGACCACTCGCCGCGGGCGGTGTGCTCGCGGACCTGCTCCTCCACCCGCCGCTTGATCCGCAGCGCCTCCTGCTGGGCGGCGGTGCGGGCGGCCCTGGACTGCTCGCGCAGCCGGCGGGCCTCCGCCTCGGCGGCCTTCGCCTTGGCCTTGGCGGCGCGCTCCTGCTCCTTGGCGCGCTTGGCCTGCTCCTTGGCCTGGGACTTGAACCGCTCGTACTCCTCCTTGGCGCGCTGCCAGGCCTCCTTGTCGCCCCAGGGCCCGGCCCACGGGTCGCCGCCGCCGGGCGCGGACTCCGGCCGGGGGGCCTGGCGGGCGGCGCCCCAGAGCTCCTCGCGGAGGTCCTTCGCGGTGTCCCGGACGTCCTCGCGGATCGCGCCGGCGAGGTGGGCGACGGAGTCGCGGATCTCCACCTCCAGCTCGGCGAGCTCGTCCTGACGGGCCGCCAGCTCGGCGCGGCCCGCGTCGGTGAGCCGGTAGACCTTGCGGCCGCCCTCGGTGCTGTGGGTGACCAGGCCCTCCTTCTCCAGCTTCGCGAGCCGGGGGTAGACCGTGCCGGCGGAGGGCGCGTACAGCCCCTGGAAGCGCTCCTCCAGCAGGCGGATCACCTCGTAGCCGTGCCGGGGGGACTCGTCCAGCAGCTTGAGGAGGTAGAGGCGGAGCCGGCCGTGGCCGAAGACGGGGGACATCGCTCAGGCCTCCTCGGTCAGGTCGGGCTTGGTCAGGTCGGGGCCGTCCGGGCCGGCGGTGAGCTCCTTGGCGGGGGGCGCGTCCTCGTCCTCCGGCCGGTGCAGCACGGTGATCGCGCCGGAGACGGTGGTCACCTGGAGGCGCCCGGTGCCGCTGCCGAGCTGGCCGGAGAGCCGCTTGGCACCCCAGCTGCCGGCCACGGTGAGCTCGGCGAAGGTGGAGGTGACGTCCCCGGTGGTGGTGCCGGCCTCGACCTTGGCGTCGGCGACCGAGGGCAGCCGGACGCCGACCGGGCCGCTGACCGTGGTGACGGTGATGTCGGTGGGCGTCTGGACGTCGAGGTCGAGGGTGACCGCGCCGCTGACCGTCTTGGCCTGCACCTTGTCGGCGGTGCCGGCGACCACGGTGAGCTGGCCGGACACGGACTTGACGCGCAGCTCGCCGGAGACCGACTGGGCGTCCACGTCGCCGGAGACGGTGTTGGCCTGGATCCGGCCGGAGAGCCCGACCAGGGTGGTGGCGCCGCTCGCGCCGTGCACGGCGACCGGGCCGGTGACTCCGGAGACGGTGGTGTCCGCGGAGGCGGAGCCGATCTTGACCTCGGTGCCGGCCGGGACGGCCAGCGAGACGACGGCGCGCCGCTTGCGGCGCAGCGAGGAGAGGAAGGCCTTCACCGACTGGACGGACTTCACCGTCTCGCTCAGCTCGTTCCAGTCGAAGTCCTTGTAGGCCACGGTGAGCACGCCGTCGGTCAGGTCGACGTTGAGGGGCTCGCCCTCCAGCTCGGTGACCTCCAGGCGGGCCGGGCCCTCGGCGGCGACGACGTTGACCGCGCCGCTCATGATCCGTACGTGCAGGGCCTCGACGGGCTCGTCGATGGTGATCCTGTCGGGCTGTTCGACCGTCCACTCGCTCATGGTTCCCCGTCCTCCCGTTTCGCGATGTATATCGCGTCGACTGATAGACACGATATATCGCGAGGTGCCGAAGTCAACCCTGACCCGACCCGGACACCGCGACCCCGAGACGCCTGAGGGCCCGGAAGGCGGATGCCTTCCGGGCCCTCGTCGTGCGGCGCTCGCAGCCCTTCGCGGTGCTGCGGATCAGTCCTCGTCCTCGTCGTCGAGCCGGGCCAGCCAGGTGGCCAGCCGCTCGACCGGGATCTCGAAGTCCGGGTTGAGGTCGACGAACTCCCGCAGCCGCTCGGCCAGCCACTCGAAGGTGACCTCCTCGTCGCCGCGACGGCTCTCCAGCTCCTCGATGCCTCGGTCGGTGAAGTACACGCTGTGCTCCGGTCCGGTGGGGTGTGACCCGGTCAGGATAGTCCGCCGCCGATCAGCCGTTGCGGCGGAAGTAGCTGATCGAGACCTTCGCCCGGGCGTTGCTGGTGCTGCCCTGTTCGACGGTCTTCACCACGACGATGCCGCCGTTCTCCCGGTTGCGCAGGCAGAACAGTCCGCCGACCGGCAGCGCGTCGTACTTCACGTCGGCTACCGGCTGCTGCTCCACGCCCGTCGCGCACTCGGCCGGGGTGAGGTGGTTCTCGGTGGTCAGGAAGGCGTCCGAGCCGCTCGACCAGTTGAAGTGGCCGTAACTCGGCTCCAGCGCCCAGGCCGGGCTGGTCGAGGAGGACACCACCTTGCCGGTCGTCAGGTCGAAGACGTAGGTGAGGTCCGGGCTGGAGAGCACCTGGTCGGTGTAGACGGAGGTGTACCCGGCGGCGGGCTTCCCGGTGGACCCGCCCTTGCCGCCCTGCGCGGCGCTCGGCGCCGCCTGGTCCTGCGACCCGCCGGCCGCCGTCCGGCGGGTGCCGTCGGCCTGTGCGCTCGGCGTGCTGCCGCCCGTACCGCCACCGCCGTTCCCCGAGGACAGGGCCACGCCGACCCCGGTGCCGACCACCGCCGTCGCCGCGGCCACGGCCAGCAGGGTCCTCCAGGAGACGCCGCCCCGGCGGACGGGCCCGCCCGCGGTCGGCGGACCGGGCTGCGGACCGGAGTACGGACCGGGCTGCGGGCCGGGCGCTGCCGGCACGGTCGGGGCACCGGCCGGCTGCGGCGGACCGAACGCGCCCACCGGCGGCGGCACCGCACCGGCCGGCGCGGTCGGGTACGGCGACGCCGGATAGGGAGACGCCGGGGAGGGAGACTGCGCGGCCGGGTACTGCGGCGCCGGGTACGGCGGGGTGGCGGCCGGCGGGGCGCCGATCGACGGCGCGGTGGCCGCAGCGGTCGGCATCGGCGGCGCGGCGGGCGGCAGCGGGGTCGGCGGGGTGCGCGGCAGGTCCGAACGGCGGGTGATCTCGGTGTTCACCCGGTCGGGCAGCCAGTCGTCGGCGAACCGCAGCTGGCCGCCGACCGCCGGGTGGCTGCGGGCCGCCTCGATGACCTCGGCCGGAGCGGGGCGCTGCGCCGGGTCCTTGGCCAGGCAGCGCGCCAGCAGCTCCCGCAGGCCGGCCGGGACGGCCGTCAGGTCCGGCTCCTCGTGCACCACGCGGTAGAGCACCGCGGTGTCCGGGCCCTCGCCGAACGGCGGTGCGCCGCCCGCCGCGTACGCCGCGAGCGCGCCGAGCGCGAAGACGTCGGTGGCGGCGGTGACCGGTCTGCCCTGCGCCTGCTCGGGCGACATGAACGCGGGGGAGCCGATCCGGTACCCCGTCCCGGTGAGCGCGGTGGCGTCCGCGGCCCGGGCGATGCCGAAGTCGATGACCCGCGGGCCGTCCGAGGCGACCAGCACGTTGGCCGGCTTGAGGTCCCGGTGCACGACCTGGACGCCGTGGATCGCCTGCAGCGCCTCGGCGATGCCGCCGACCAGCAGCAGCACGGTGCGGGGCGGCAGCGCGCCGTGCTCGCGGATCACCTGCTGCAGCGAGGGCCCGGGCACGTACGCGGTGACCAGCCACGGGGCATCGGCGTCCGGGCCGGCGTCGATCACCTGCGCGGTGTACAGGCCGTGGATCCGCTGCGCGTTGGCGACCTCCTGGGCGAAGCGCCGCCGGAACTCGCCGTCCTCGGCGAACTCCGCGCGCACCACCTTCAGCGCGACCGGCCGCCCGCCCGGGGTGTAGGAGAGGTACACCCGGCCCATGCCGCCGGCGCCGAGCCGGGCGAAGACCCGGTAGCCGCCGACCTCCCTCGGGTCCTCCGGCTGCAGCGGCTGGAACACGGACGGCAGATCGTTGGACATGCGGCGGCTCCCCCGGAGGTGCGGTACGACGGGCCCTACCGTAGCGACCTGACACCCCGGCAGGAGAGCCGGGGCGCCGGGGGCGCCGGGGCGTTCGTGGGGAAGCGCCGGGGCCCGGCCCCGCCTGGACGGCGGGACCGGGCCCCTGTGACGGTGCGTCAGCGACGGCGCGTCAGAGCGAGAACACCTCGTCGACGAGGGCCTGCTGCTCGGCGGCGTGGCGCTTGGCCGAGCCGACCGCGGGGGCCGAGGAGGCCGTCCGGGCGACCCGGCGCAGGCGGGCGCCGTTGGCGTTGCGGCCGACGACGACCTGCAGGTGGTCGACCAGGTTCATCGCGATGAACGGCCAGGCACCCTGGTTGGCCGGCTCCTCCTGCGCCCAGACGAACTGGACGTCGTCGCCGTAGCGGGCCAGCTCCTCCTGGAGCTCGGCCACCGGCAGCGGGTAGAGCCGCTCGACGCGGACGAGGGCGGTGTCGGTGACACCGCGCTCGGCGCGGGCCGCCTCCAGGTCGTAGTAGAACTTGCCGGAGGTGATGACGACCTTGCGCACCTGCGACGGGTCCACCGTGGTGTCCCCGATGACCGGCTTGAACGAGCCCGACAGGAATTCGGCCTGGGCCGACGCCGCGGCCTTCAGGCGCAGCATCGACTTCGGGGTGAAGACGACGAGCGGCTTGTGGTGCGGGTTGTGGGCCTGCCAGCGGAGCAGGTGGAAGTAGTTCGACGGCGAGGTCGGCATGGCGACCGTCATGTTGTTCTGCGCGCAGAGCTGGAGGAAGCGCTCCGGGCGGGCGGACGAGTGGTCCGGGCCCTGGCCCTCGTAGCCGTGCGGCAGCAGCAGGACGACGCCGGAGTGCTGGCCCCACTTCTGCTCGGCGGAGGCGATGTACTCGTCGACCATGGTCTGGGCGCCGTTGACGAAGTCGCCGAACTGCGCCTCCCACATGACCAGCGCGTTGGGGCGGGTCAGCGAGTAGCCGTACTCGAAGCCCATCGCCGCGTACTCCGACAGCAGGCTGTCGTAGACGGTGAAGCGGGCCTGGTCCTCGGTCAGGTACAGCAGCGGGGTGTAGTCCTCGCCGGTGTTGCGGTCGATGAGGACGGCGTGGCGCTGGCCGAAGGTGCCGCGGCGGCTGTCCTGGCCGGCGAGGCGGACGGGGTGGCCCTCCATCAGCAGCGAGCCGATGGCGAGGGTCTCGCCCATGGCCCAGTCGATGGTGTTGTCCTCGACCGAGCCGGCGCGGCGCTGCAGCTGCGGCAGCAGGCGCGGGTGGACGGTCAGCCACTCCGGCAGGTTGACCTGCGAGGCGGCGATCCGCTTCACCATCTCCTCGGAGATGCCGGTCTGGATGGAGACCGGGAAGTCGGCGACCGGCTTGCCGTTGGTGGCCGGGGCCGGCGCGGTGGCCGCCTCGCGCACCTCGGCGAAGACCTTCTCCAGCTGGCCCTGGAAGTCCTGGAGCGCCTGCTCCGCCTCTTCCATGGTGATGTCGCCGCGGCCGATCAGGCCCTCGGTGTACAGCTTGCGGACCGAGCGCTTCTTGTCGATCAGGTCGTACATCAGCGGCTGGGTGAAGGACGGGTTGTCGGCCTCGTTGTGACCGCGGCGGCGGTAGCAGATGAGGTCGATGACGACGTCCTTGTGGAACTCCTGCCGGAATTCGAAGGCGAGCCGCGCGACGCGGACGACGGCCTCGGGGTCGTCGCCGTTCACGTGGAAGATCGGCGCCTCGATCATGCGCGCCACGTCGGTGCAGTACATCGACGAGCGGGAGGAGGCCGGGGCGGCGGTGAAGCCGACCTGGTTGTTGACCACGAGGTGGATCGTGCCGCCGGTGCGGTAGCCCCGCAGCTGCGACATGTTCAGGGTCTCCGCGACGACGCCCTGGCCTGCGAAGGCCGCGTCGCCGTGGACCTGGATGGGGAGCACCGGGAAGGTGGTGCCGCCCTGGTCCAGGACGTCCTGCTTGGCGCGGACGATGCCCTCGACGACCGGGTCGACCGTCTCCAGGTGCGAGGGGTTCGCCGCGAGCGAGACCTTGATGGTCTCGCCGTCCAGGCCGGTGAAGGTGCCCTCGGCGCCCAGGTGGTACTTCACGTCGCCGGAGCCGTGCATCGACTTCGGGTCGAGGTTGCCCTCGAACTCGCCGAAGATCCGGGCGTACGGCTTGCCGACGATGTTCGCCAGCACGTTCAGGCGGCCGCGGTGGGCCATGCCGATGACGGCCTCGTCCAGGCGGTGCTCGGCGGCGGCGTCGATCGTCGCGTCGAGCAGCGGGATCAGGGACTCGCCGCCCTCCAGCGAGAAGCGCTTCTGCCCGACGTACTTGGTCTGCAGGAACGTTTCGAAGGCCTCGGCGGAGTTGAGGCGGCGCAGGATGCGCAGCTGCTCCTCGCGCTCGGGCTTGGTGTACGGCTTCTCCAGGCGCTCCTGCAGCCACTTGCGCTGCTTCGGGTCCTGGATGTGCATGTACTCGATGCCGACGGTGCGGCAGTACGTGTTGCGCAGCAGGCCGAGGATGTCGCGGAGCTTCATCATCTTCTGGCCGCCGAAGCCGCCGACCGCGAACTCGCGCTCCAGGTCCCACAGGGTGAGGCCGTGCTGGACGACGTCCAGGTCGGGGTGCTTGCGCTGCTTGTACTCCAGCGGGTCGGTGTCGGCCATCAGGTGGCCGCGCACGCGGTACGCGTGGATGAGCTCCATGACGCGGGCGGTCTTGTTGACCTCGTCGTCGTGGGTGGCGGCCACGTCGGTCGCCCAGCGCACCGGCTCGTAGGGGATGCGCAGCGACTCGAAGACCTCGTCGTAGAAGCCGTGCTCGCCCAGCAGGAGCTGGTGGATCGTACGCAGGAACTCGCCCGACGCGGCGCCCTGGATGACGCGGTGGTCGTAGGTCGAGGTCAGCGTCATGATCTTGGAGACGCCGAGACGCGCGAGGGTGTCGGGGGAGGAGCCCTGGAACTCGGCCGGGTACTCCATGGCGCCGACGCCGACGATGGTGCCCTGGTTCTGCATCAGGCGGGGCACGGAGTGGACGGTGCCGATGCCGCCGGGGTTGGTCAGCGAGACGGTGACCCCGGTGAAGTCGTCCATGGTCAGCTTGTTGGCGCGGGCGCGGCGGACGATGTCCTCGTAGGCCTGCCAGAAGCCGAAGAAGTCGAGGGTCTCGGCCTTCTTGATCGCCGCGACCACGAGCTGGCGGTCGCCGTTCGGCTTGACCAGGTCGATCGCCAGGCCGAGGTTCACGTGCTCCGGCTTGACCAGGTAGGCCTTGCCGTCCTCGACCTTGTAGCTGTGGTTCATGCCCGGCGAGGCCTTGACGGCCTGGACGAGCGCGTAACCGATCAGGTGGGTGAAGGAGACCTTGCCACCGCGGGCGCGCTGCAGGTGGTTGTTGATGACGATGCGGTTGTCGATCAGCAGCTTGGCCGGGACGGCACGCACCGACGTCGCGGTCGGCACCTCCAGCGAGGCGTCCATGTTCGTGGCGACGGCCTTCGCGGGGCCGCGCAGCTGGACGAGCTCGGTTCCCTGCGCGGCCGGCGCGGGCGCAGCCGGGGCGGCGGCCTTCGGCGCGGGCGGCGCGGCAGGGGCTGCTGCCAGCGGCGCGGCGGCCTGCTGGACCGGCGCGGCCGGTGCAGCGGGCGCCGGCGCGGCGGCGGGAGCAGCAGGGGCAGCAGGAGCAGCAACGGGGGTCGGCACGGAGCCGACCTGGGTTGCGGCCTGGGTCACTGGAGTCACCTCGGTACCGGGCTTGTAGTCGGCGAAAAAGTCCCACCAGGCTCGGTCGACCGAGTTCGGGTCCTGGAGGTACTGCTGGTAGATCTCGTCGACGAGCCACTCATTGGGGCCGAAGCCAGTGGAGCTTGCCGAGCTGGGGGTTTCAGGGTGTGGCGACATCGGGGCAACCGCCCTCTTCCGCTTCCTTTTGGGATGGTGGACAGCGGGGATTAAGGCTACGCCTCCGACCAGTGATCGCGCAGTCCCCCCTGGCCAGGCGTCGCCCAGATCACAGTGAACGGCCGGAATTTGGCCGGTTGTGCGCGTTAGAAACCCGTCAGTAAGGGTAGCTGGATACATTCGGTCTGCACCATTATCCCCACAAAATCAGACAATATGGGCACCCGGTGACGGGCTGGGGCCGGTCCGATGTCGGACCGGCCCCGTTGTGTCCCAGTTGTGTGACAACGTTCGGGTACGGCGTGTCACCCGGTGGGGAACCCCGTGGCGAGGGGGGCCTCGCCGGGCAGCGTGACCTCGATCCGGCAGCCCCGGTCCGTCTCGGCGACGCGGATCTCGCCGCCGTGCAGGTCCACCGCCCAGCGGGCGATGGCCAGGCCGAGTCCGGTGCCGCCGTCGCTGCCGGGGCCCTGGGCGGTCGCGCTGCCGCTGCGCCCGAAGCGCTCGAACACCCGCGCGCGGTCCTGCAGCGGGATGCCGGGGCCCTCGTCCTCGACCTGCAGCAGCAGGGCGCCGCCCTGCTCGCCCGACCGGGCCCGCACGGTCACCGTGCCGCCCGCCGGGGAGTGCTTGCAGGCGTTGTCGACGAGGTTGGCGACCACCTGGTGCAGCCGCTCCTCGTCGGCGACGGCGGTCAGGCCGTCCGGCTGCACGTCCAGGCTCAGCCGCACGTCGCCGCGGCGGCCGTAGGCACCGCCCGCGGTGGCGCCGTCCACCGTCACCCCGCGGAGCACGCCGTCCAGGAACGGCCGCACCTCGAACGGGCGGGTGTCCAGCGGCACCACGCCGTCGTCGAGCTTGGAGAGGTCCAGCAGGTGGGTGATCAGCCGGCCCAGCCGCTCGGTCTGCTCCAGCGCGGCGCCCAGCGTCTTGGGCTCGGGCCGGACGACGCCGTCCACCACGTTCTCCAGGACGGCCCGCAGCGCCGCGATCGGCGTGCGCAGCTCGTGCGAGACGTTGGCGATCAGCTCCCGGCGGTGCCGGTCGGCGGCCTCCAGATCGGCCGCCATGCGGTTGAAGGAGTCGGCGAGCTCGCCGATCTCGTCCCGGGAGGAGGTGTCCACCCGGGTGCTGTAGTCGCCGCGGGCCATGGCCCGGGCCGCGGCGGTCATCGCGCGCAGCGGCGCGGTCAGTCCGTGCGCGAGGAACTGCATGAACAGCAGCGACGCGATCATCGAGAAGATCATGATGATCCGGATCTGCGTCTCGGACCGGATCGCCACGACCACCATCCCGGTGGCCAGGCAGACGGAGACGATCACCAGCAGGGCGAGCTTGCCCTTGATGGACCGCACCGGGTCGAACGGCCGCATGTCGTCCCACACCCGGCGGGCGGCCCGGCCGGCCAGGCCGGGGCCGGGACGCTCGGCGGCGTCCCCTCTGCGTTGCTGTGGAAAGGTCATCGTGCCCCTGCGGTCGGAGCGGCGCATCGGCTGAAGGCGTGGGCCCCCCGGCGGCCCAGCCCTCGGTGCACCGGCTCAGGAAAGGGGTGCCTCCAGGGCGTACCCGACGCCGTGCACCGTGCGGATCCAGCTGGCGCCGATCTTCCGGCGCAGCGCCTTGACGTGGCTGTCGACCGTGCGGGTGCCCGAGGCGTCCGTCCAGTCCCAGACCTCCGCGAGCAGCTGCTCGCGGGTGAGCACCGCGCGCGGCTGCGCGGCGAGGCAGGCCAGCAGGTCGAACTCGGTCGGCGTCAGGTGGACGTCGCCCGAGCCGAGCCGCACCCGGCGCTGCACGTGGTCGATCTCCAGCTCGCCGAAGCGCAGCGAGCCGAGCGCCGGCGTCCTCGCCGCCTGCTGGGCGCGCTCGACGCGGCGCAGCAGCACGTTGACGCGGGCCGCCAGCTCACGCATGGAGAACGGCTTGGTCATGTAGTCGTCCGCACCGACGCCGAGGCCGACCAGCAGGTCCGTCTCGTCGTCCCGCGCGGTCAGCATGAGCACCGGCACCGGGCGCTGCGCCTGGATCCGGCGGCACACCTCCAGGCCGTCGAAGCCCGGCAGCATGATGTCGAGCACCACCAGGTCGGGCTGCCAGGTGTGGAAGCCGTCCACCGCGCCGGGCCCGTCGTGGGCCACGGCGACCTTGAAGCCCTCCGCTCCCAGGCGGGCTGCGATGGACTCGGCGATGGTCGGTTCGTCCTCCACCACCAGTACTCGCCGCTGCGTACCGACCGGGCTGCTGCCGGTCTCTTGCTGAATCTCTGTCACGGTCACGCCACCGCCCCCAGGGCTGCGGGCCGACACCTGTGGGGGTGGCGGCGCCGCGTCGTAGTCGTCTCGGTCCGTATGTGGGCTGTGCCCGGCCTGCCGCGTCGGCTGGGTGCCGTTCCGCCGTCGGCCCCCTGCGCGGCGTGGATGCGCCGTGTGTGGTCCGCACACCCGACCCGCACTCCACGCAGAGTACGGACACCGGGGGCGTTCCGGCAGGTGGCCCGGACACATCCGGGCCACGGATCGATGCCGATCCCCGTCGGGACCGGGCACGGGGCGATACCTTACCGGGCGAAATTCGCAGTTGTAACGATCCGTATGGTCCCGAATGCTACTCGTGCCCCTTACTTTTGGGCTGCTCCTCCGTGAACGGAGGGCAGGTACGGACCAAGGCGTGCAGCCGGTGCGTCGAAGCTCAAGCATTCTTCACAGCTCTTCCCCAGCGGGCTCCCAGCCTTGGAACGTATCGTGGTCACGACAAGGGCCGCCGGTGTCTCCGCGGGCACCGTCCGTGCGGATTTCCGCACGCCCTCGACACGTTGCACACGGGGCGGGTGACGGCAGTCCGGCGGACGGAGGGCCCCATGGCGGCGAGCGGCACCGGCCGTGCGGCGGCACGCCGCGACCTGGTCCGCGACCGCGCGCGCGGCCTGCTCCGGGGGCTGCACGGAGCGCTCCCCACCCCGCGGCGCAACCCCTTCGCACTCGGCTACCTGGCCCTGCTGCTCGGCACCACCCTCTTCACCCGGTTCGGGGACCCGCAGCTGGTGCACCGGCTGCAGGCGCTCTCCTCCACCGACGTTCACAACCTCGCGCACCACCCCGTGCTCGCCCTCGCGGCCAGCGGCCTCTGGGTGGCCGGCCCGCTGTGGACCCCTTATCTGTGGGCCTTCCTGCTGACGGTCGCCCCGCTGGAGCGCCGGGTCGGGGGCCGCCGGGCGGCCGGGGTGTTCGCCGCCGGGCACGTCGGCGCCACCCTGCTCTCCCAGGCCGTGGTGCTGGCCGCGGTCGCCGTCCGTGCGCTGCCCGTCGACGCCCTCGGCGACCTCGACATCGGCGTCAGCTACGGCGTCCTCGCCAGCCTCGGCGCGCTCGCCGGCCTGCTGCCCCCGGCCGGCCGGAACCTCGCCCTCGGCATCGCCGCCGTCCTGGTCGGCGAGCAGTTCCTCGACGGGACCGACCTCGTCACCGGCATCGGCCACCCGGCCGCCCTGCTGATCGGCATCGCCCTCTGGCGCCCGCTGCGCCGCGGCCCCCGGCGCCCGCTCCGGCGCCGCCGGCCCGCCCCGGCCCCGCTGCCCGTCCGCGCCTGACCTGCGCCGCCCCACCCGCGCCCGGCGGCGCTTCCCTGCGCCTCCGTGCGCCTGACCTGCGTTTTTCCGGTCACCGTCGGTGATCGCTCAGAGCGAACGACGCCCGGGGAACAATCGCGCCCTGCCAATCCTTAGTCAGGTCAGCTCAACTTCGCTGACTGGGGAGAGATCATGGCATCGACGTCCGTTCCGCTCACCCTGCCCGTGCTGCCGCTCGACGACGAGGTGGTGCTCCCGGGCATGGTCGTCCCGCTCGACCTGTCCGACGCCGAGGTCCGCGCCGCCGTCGAGGCCGCCCGGGCGGCGGCGACCGGCCCGGGCAAGCCCCAGGTGCTGCTGGTGCCGCGCCTCGACGGCTCGTACGCCGCCGCCGGCACGCTGGCCACCGTCGAACAGGTCGGCCGCCTCGCCGACGGCGACCCGGCCGCGCTGGTGCGCGCCGTGCGCCGGGTGCGCATCGGCGCCGGCACCACCGGCCCCGGCGCCGCCCTCTGGGTCGAGACCACGCCCTTCCGGGAGTCCTCCGCCGGCACCGCCGTGGCCGGCCGGGCCGCCGACCTCGTGAAGGAGTACAAGGCGCTCTCCACCCAGTGGCTGCGCAAGCGCGGCGCCTGGCAGATCGTCGACCGGGTCGCGGCCATCGACGGCGTCGGCGAACTCGCCGACAACATCGGCTACGCGCCCTTCGCCACCGCCGAGCAGAAGCTCAAGGTGCTGCTGGAGGCCGACCAGCTGGCCCGCCTGGAGTACGCGCTCACCCTGCTGCGCGACCACCTCGCCGAGGAGGAGGTCAACGACACCATCCGCAAGGACGTGGAAGAAGGGGTCGCCAAGCAGCAGAAGGAGTTCCTGCTCCGCCGCCAGCTGGAGGCCGTCCGCAAGGAGCTCGCCGAGCTGAACGGCGAGTCCGCCTCCGAGGAGGACGACTACCGGGCCCGCGTCGAGGCCGCCGACCTGCCGGAGAAGGTCCGCGAGGCGGCCCTCAAGGAGGTCGACAAGCTGGAGCGGTCCAGCGACCAGTCGCCCGAGGGCTCGTGGATCCGCACCTGGCTGGACACCGTCCTCGAACTGCCCTGGAACGAGCGGTCCACCGACTCCTACGACATCGCCGGCGCCCGCGCCGTGCTCGACGCCGACCACGCCGGCCTCTCGGACGTGAAGGACCGGATCGTCGAGTACCTGGCCGTTCGCAAGCGCCGCGCCGACCAGGGGCTGGGGCAGATCGGCGGCCGCCGCGGCGGTGCGGTGCTCGCCCTGGTCGGCCCGCCCGGCGTCGGCAAGACCTCGCTGGGCGAGTCCGTCGCCCGGGCCATGGGCCGCTCCTTCGTCCGGGTGGCGCTCGGCGGCGTCCGCGACGAGGCCGAGATCCGCGGCCACCGGCGCACCTACGTCGGTGCGCTGCCCGGCCGCATCGTCCGGGCGATCAAGGAGGCCGGCTCGATGAACCCGGTCGTCCTGCTCGACGAGATCGACAAGGTCGGCTCCGACTACCGCGGCGACCCGGCCGCCGCCCTGCTCGAAGTCCTCGACCCGGCGCAGAACCACACCTTCCGCGACCACTACCTGGAGGTCGAGCTCGACCTCTCCGACGTGGTCTTCCTCGCCACCGCCAACGTGCTGGAGGCCGTCCCCGAGCCGCTGCTCGACCGGATGGAGCTCGTCCGGCTCGACGGCTACACCGAGGACGAGAAGGTCGTCATCGCCCGCGACCACCTGCTGCCCCGGCAGCTCGCCAAGGCCGGGCTGAAGGACGACGAGGTGGCGGTCGACGAGGGCGCGCTGCGCAGGCTCGCCGGCGAGTACACCCGCGAGGCGGGCGTGCGGAACCTGGAGCGGTCGATCGCGCGCATCCTGCGCAAGGTCGCCGCGCAGAGCGAACTCGGCGAGCGGCGGCTGCCCGCCGCGATCGGTGCCGACGACCTGCGCGGACTGATCGGCCGGCCGCACCACACCCCCGAGTCCGCCCAGGAGCCCGCCGAGCGGCGCACCGCCGTCCCCGGCGTCGCCACCGGGCTGGCCGTCACCGGCGCGGGCGGCGACGTCCTCTACATCGAGGCCTCGCTCGCCGACGCCGAGACCGGCTCCACCGGGCTCACCCTCACCGGGCAGCTCGGCGACGTGATGAAGGAGTCCGCGCACATCGCGCTCTCCTACCTCCGCTCGCGCGGCGCCGAACTCGAACTGCCCGTCACCGGGCTGCGGGACCGCGGCATCCACCTGCACGTCCCGGCGGGCGCCGTCCCCAAGGACGGCCCGAGCGCCGGCATCACCATGACCACCGCGCTCGCCTCGCTGCTGTCCGGGCGCAAGGTGCGCACCGACGTGGCGATGACCGGCGAGGTGTCCCTCACCGGCCGGGTGCTGCCGATCGGCGGCGTCAAGCAGAAGCTGCTCGCCGCCGACCGGGCCGGGGTCAGCACGGTGATCATCCCGCGGCGCAACGAGGCGGACCTGGACGACGTGCCCGCCGAGGTGCTGGAGCGGCTCACCGTGCACGCCGTCGCCGACGTCCGCGAGGTGCTGAAGCTGGCCCTGGAGCCGGCGGAGGTACTGGTCGCCGCCTGAGGTTCGGCGGGCGCAGGGGCGCGGGGTGCCGAGCGGCACCGCGCGCCCCTGCGGCGTGCGCCCCGGGTCGTTACCCCGTGCGGATGTCACGAGTACGCCGCACGGACCCGGGCGTGCGAGACTGCCGAAATGCCGTCCCCTACGCAACGCGCGTTGGCCCGAGTCCCGGAGCGGTACCGGCCGTTCCTGGTGCGGCACCGCAAGCTGGTGAAGTTCCTGCTGGTGGGCGGCACCTGCTTCGTGCTGACCACCGTCGTCGACCTCGGGCTGAAGTTCACCGTGCTGCAGCACAAGCCGGTGGTCGCGCTGACCGTCGCCACGGTGATCGCGACGGTGGTCTCCTACGTCCTCAACCGCCAGTGGTCGTTCCGGGCGAACGGCCGGCAGCGCGAGGCGATCCTCTTCTTCGTGGTCAGCGCGCTCGCGGTGGTCGTCAACGACCTGCCGCTGATCTTCTCCCGGTACGTCCTGGACCTCCGCGAGCCGGACGTCACCGCGCTCACGCAGGAGGTCGCCGACTTCCTCAGCGGCATGATCGTCGGCACCTTCCTGGCCATGATCTTCCGCTTCTGGGCGATGAACCGCTGGGTCTTCACCCGCAGCGGGCTCCAGCCGCCCGCCGAGGACCTCGAACCCGAGCGGGTCTGAGCGCCCCCGGCGGACGGCCGGTGCGGCACGCCGCTCAGCGGACGCCGAGCAGGTGCTCCATCGCGAGCTGGTCGAGCTGCTCGAAGGCCATGCCGCGGGCGGCCGCCGCGTCCACGTCGAAGTCCTCGAACGCGCCGCGGTCGGCGACCAGCGCCGCCAGGCCGTCCTCGGCGGTCGGCCGGGCCAGCTCGTCCAGGCGGGACGCCCGCAGGGCCTCCTGCACCGCCGGGTCGGCGCGGAACGCCAGGGCCTTCTCCTTGAGCATCAGGTAGTTGCTCATGCAGGCCGCGGCCGAGGCCCACACGCCCTCGAAGTCCTCGGTGCGCGGCGGCTTGAAGTCGAAGTGCCGCGGGCCGTCGTAGCCCGCCGACTCCAGCAGGTCCACCAGCCAGAAGGCGCTGCGCAGGTCGCCGGCGCCGAAGCGCAGGTCCTGGTCGTACTTGATGCCGGACTGGCCGTTGAGGTCGATGTGGAAGAGCTTGCCGTGCCACAGCGCCTGGGCGATGCCGTGCGTGAAGTTCAGCCCGGCCATCTGCTCGTGGCCGACCTCCGGGTTGAGGCCGACCCGCTCCGGGCGCTCCAGGCTCCCGATGAAGGCCAGCGCGTGGCCGACGGTCGGCAGCAGGATGTCGCCGCGGGGCTCGTTCGGCTTGGGCTCGATGGCGAAGCGCAGGTCGTAGCCCTGCTCCTCGACGTACTCGCCGAGCAGGTCGAAGGCCTCCTTCAGGCGGTCCAGCGCCACCCGGACGTCCTTCGCGGCGCCGTGCTCGGCGCCCTCGCGGCCGCCCCAGGCGACGTAGGTGGTGGCACCGAGCTCCACCGCGAGGTCGATGTTGCGGATCGTCTTGCGCAGCGCGTAGCGGCGGACGTCGCGGTCGTTGGCGGTGAAGGCGCCGTCCTTGAAGACCGGGTGGGTGAAGAGGTTGGTGGTGGCCATCGGGACCTTCAGGCCGGTGGCGTCCAGGGCGGTGCGGAAGCGCTTGACGATCGCGTCGCGCTCCGCGTCCGAGGAGCCGAACGGGATCAGGTCGTCGTCGTGGAAGGTCACGCCGTGGGCGCCCAGCTCGGCCAGCCGGTGCACCGTCTCCACCGGGTCGAGGGCCGGGCGGGTGGCGTCGCCGAAGGGGTCGCGGCCCTGCCAGCCGACGGTCCACAGGCCGAAGGTGAACTTGTCCGCGGGGGTGGGGGTGGGCATGGCGGAACTCCTGGGGTCTATTCGTCAGGGCAGAAAACAAACTAATATCCCCAGGCACGGAAGGGAAGTCCCGGCGCGGCGGACGGAGAGGAAGTCATGGCAGGGATCGTCATCGGGGTGGACAGCTCCACCCAGTCCACCAAGGCGCTCGCGGTGGACACCGCCACCGGCGAGGTGCTCGGCGAAGGCCGGGCGGCGCACACCGTCACCGGCAGCGGCGGCGCCCGCGAGAGCGACCCGCGGCAGTGGTGGCAGGCACTGCAGGACGCGGTCGCCGGCACCGGCTGCGCCGGGCGCGCCGAGGCCCTCGCGATCGGCGGACAGCAGCACGGACTGGTCGCCCTCGACGCCGACGGCGTCCCGGTCCACCCCGCGCTGCTCTGGAACGACACCCGCTCGGCCGGACAGGCCGCCGCGCTGGTCGACGAGCTCGGCCGCGAGGACTGGGCCCGCCGCACCGGCAGCGTCCCCAACGCCTCGTTCACCGTCGCCAAGTGGGCCTGGCTGCGCGACCACGGCCTCACCGGCCGGGTCGCCGCCGTCCGGCTGCCGCACGAGTACCTCACCGAGCGGCTCACCGGCCGGCCCGCCGCCGAACGCAGCGACGCCTCCGGCACCGGCTGGTGGGGCGAGCACGGCTGGGACCGCGGCGTCCTCGACCTCGTCGGCCTGGACGAGGCCCTGCTGCCGCCGCTCGCCGAACCCGGCACCGCGGCCGGCGAGACCACCGGCCCCTTCGGTGGACTGCGGCCCGGCATTCCCGTCGCCCTCGGCGCCGGCGACAACGCGGCCGCCGCCCTCGGACTCGGCCTCGGCGGCGGCACCGGTGCCGTCCACGGACAGCCCGCCCTCTCGCTCGGCACCTCCGGCACCGTCTACGCCGTCACCCGCGGCCGGCCCGCCGATCCGACCGGCACCGTGGCCGGCTTCGCAGCCGCCCACGGCGACTGGCTGCCGCTCGCCTGCACCCTCAACTGCACCCTCGCCGTCGACCGGTTCGCCACCCTGCTCGGCCGCGACCGGCAGGCCGTCGAACCCGGCGGCGAGGCCGTCGTCCTGCCCTTCCTCGACGGCGAGCGCACCCCCGCCCTGCCGCACGCCGCCGGCCTCGTCCACGGCCTGCGCCACGACACCACCCCCGGCCAACTGCTCCAGGCCGCCTACGACGGCGCCGCGTACGCCCTGCTCGCCGCCCTCGACCTGGTGCTCGCCGCCGGCAGCGAGACCGCGGGCGACGCACCGCTGCTGCTCATCGGCGGCGGAGCCCGCGGACGCGCCTGGCAGGACACCGTGCGGCGGCTCTCCGGCCGGGCCGTCCAGGTGCCCGCCGCCGGCGAACTCGTCGCCCTCGGCGCCGCCGCCCAGGCCGCCGGTCTGCTCACCGGCGAACATCCCGCCGAGGTCGCCCGCCGCTGGGACACCGCCGCCGGACCCGTCCTCGACCCGGTCGAGAAGGACGAGGCCGCGGCCGCCAGGATCGCCGCCGTGCTCGCCGCCGGCGCTCCGCTGCTCGGCGCCTGACCGGCAGCCCGCGAGCCGGCCCGCGACGAGCGCGGTCGCGGGCCCCGGTGCAGGTCGGGGCCCGTGCGGCCGGTACCGTTCGCGCGGCCCCGAGTGCCGCGCGAACGGGACGGGCGCACGCGGATACCCTGCAACCGGTCGACCGGGTGTTCGGCCGTCGAACGAGAGGTGACGAGGAGATGAGGGACACGGACGCCAGACGGGCCCGGCCCGCGAGTCAGCAGGGCATGCGCCGGGCCAACCTGGCCCTCGTCCTCGGCGAATTCGCGGCCGGACCACGCTCCCGCGCCGAGGTCGCCGCCACCACCGGCCTCACCCGGGCGGCCGTCTCCTCCCTGGTCGACGAACTCACCACGGCCGGCCTCCTCGCCGAATGCGGCCCCGCCGTCCCCAGCGGCAAGGTCGGCCGGCCCGGCACCGCCCTCGCCCTCGACCCGCAGGGACCCGCCGGCCTCGGCGGCGAGATCGGCGTCGAACACCTCGCCGCCTGCGTCGTCGACCTCCGCGGCGAAGTCCGCGGCTGGCTGCGCCAGGACGTCACCAACCGCGACCGCCCCGCCGAAGCCGTGCTGCGCGACCTCGCCGTCCTGCTCCGCGAGGTCGCCGACTCCTGCGGCCTCACCCCGGCCGGCCTCGCCGTCGCCGTCCCCGGCCTCGTCGGCGCCGCCGAAGGCGTCGTCGAACGCGCCCCCAACCTCGGCTGGTCCGACCTGCCGCTCGCCGCCGAACTCCGCCGCGCCCTGCGCGAGGCCGACGCCCACCCCCTCGCCGACCTGCCCATCGACGTCGACAACGAGGCCAACCTCGGCGGCCTCGCCGAACTCTGGCTCGGCGAAGGCCCCGACGACTTCCTCCACCTCTCCGCCGAAGCAGGCATCGGCGCCGCCCTCGTGGTGGACGGCCGGCTCCTGCGCGGCGCCCGCGGCTACGCCGGCGAACTCGGCCACGTCCCCGTCCACCCGGACGGGCCCGCCTGCCCGTGCGGTGCCCGCGGCTGCCTGGAGCAGTACGCGGGAGAGGCCGCCGTGCTCCGCGCCGCCGGACTCGCCGACACCGGCGGCGACTGGGTCGCCCTGCTCGCCCGCCGCGCCGCCGACGGGGACCCGGCCGTCCTCGCCGCACTGGAGGCCGCCGGCTCGGCGCTCGGCGTGGCCGCCGCCGGCGCGGTCCTGCCCGGCGGCCCGGGGGGGGGGGGGGCCGGGGGGGGGGGG